>NZ_JBSFJV010000100.1:0-26162 GCF_053598235.1 Kitasatospora sp. NPDC001159 | reverse complement strand
CTGGAGGATGCCTGGGAGCGCTGCCCTCTGGAGCGCGACACCATGATCGTGCGCCGGGGCAACGACTCGTCGACGTGGAACCAGGCCGCGCAGGCGTGGAACACAGCGCGGGCGCACTGGTTGGCGCTGCTGACCGAGCTGGATCGGGTGGAGGTCCTGGACCGGATCTGCCCCGGCAAGGTGCCCCGCCTGATGGCGGCCGATGTGGCGTACTGGCACCGCATGAGTGGTGGCGGGCTGCATCCGGACACCTACGTCTGGGCGGAGCTGCCGCTGCCCTGGGAAGTGCTGCGGGGTGAGAAGGAGTGCCCGCGTTCGCTGGTCGAGGCAGTCTGCGCCCGGCATGGCGTGGACCCGGTGGCCGGCGCCTGGACCGCCCCCAGGCCGGCAGCCGAGGCCGTCGCCTTCCGTCGGACGCCCGAGCTTGTGCATGGAGTCGCCGTCACCGATCCCCTCATGGCGAGCGCCCTCCGGTCGGCTGGGATCTTCTCGGGCAA
Organism: Kitasatospora sp. NPDC001159; assembly: GCF_053598235.1. Taxonomy (NCBI): domain Bacteria; kingdom Bacillati; phylum Actinomycetota; class Actinomycetes; order Kitasatosporales; family Streptomycetaceae; genus Kitasatospora; species Kitasatospora sp. NPDC001159. The sequence continues at coordinate 25,665 of NZ_JBSFJV010000100.1, read as the reverse complement.
AGGAAAGCGCGCGGCCGCGCAGGAGTGGCTGTAGTGCCGGTACGGCCGCCCGTGCCCACTGTTTGGCATTCCGCGACAAACCAGTTGACCCACGCGTTGGCTCCCGCGATGATCAACTCGGCGACGAGGAAGCTCTGCGGAGGAGCGCCCGGCTCTGATCCCGGGTGGACGCAGGTTCGAATCCTGCCCTCGTCGCCCTCTTGATCCTCGCCGGAGCCGCTACGAATGTGGCGAGCTGATCGAGCACAAGGAACTGCCGGCCTGATGAACACTCCCGATCCGCTGACCGACGAGGACCTCGCCGATATCGAGGACCGCGCTGACGCCGCGACCCCAGGTCCCTGGCACGTGCGTCAACTCGATGACGAATTCGCCATGAGTCTCGTGGCCGTCAGCACCGTCGCTGACACCGGTCTCGGGGAACGCTGGCCGGACTTCGATCACCACCACGTCGTGGCCGCCACACACGTCCAGCAGCCTCGGTACGTCAACGTCGCAGACGAGCGGTGGGACGAGAACGCCAACTTCATCGCCAACGCCCGTCAAGACATCCCCCGCCTGATCAGCGAGATCCGACGTCTCCGCCGTCTTGTCGAAGCCAAGAAGCAGGCTCCCGGTAGATGACGGCCGTACCGGCGCAGAGCGCTTGCTCCGGACATGCGATATGCCGGTGAGTGTTGGAGCTGGAGCCAGTTCCGCGGCGCGTGGCGGCGGCTGGCGACGTAGTCGGTCCAATCACGTTTGAGGAAGGCAGCCATCGGAGCGCGTTGTGGAGAAGTCACTTGCATCTGATCAGTCAGGGGTCGGACAAGTCGATCCAGCTGATCACGGCCACCGGATCGTCCGCTGGCCGCACGTCAGTGGCCGCCAGCAAGGCCTCAGACTCTGCCTTGCTCGACTGACCCAGCGCCGCACCAGGCGCAGTCGACGGGGGAGTGCTTCAGGCTCACGAGGGCAGCGTACAGCGGCAATTGCTCAGGCCGGCGCGCGTGGTAGAGGTTCGGGCCGCTGAGTGGGGTCACGGGCGGGCTTCGTAGCGCGCGCCGGGCCTCGGCCAGCTGGAGTCCATGAAGTCGGGACGGTCGATCCGGTGAAAGCAGCGCACCAGGAACTCGGTGAACGTTCCGGCGGTCTCGAATCACGCGCCCTCGTCGCTACTGATGATGATCCGCCACTCGGCGGGATCGTCCTCGACCGCGCGGAAGAAGTACCGGCTGCCGTGCTCGTCGCTTCCCCACAGCAGCAGAACGCCCGATTGGACGTCGGACTCGTCGACCTCCCACCAGCCTTCGGCGATCTCGCCGTACCAGGCTGGACGGCGGAAGATTGCTGCGGTCAGCACTGCCACAGGAACAAGGCCTGTGTGCAGGGCTCGCACGCGAAGGCGTAGGCCTCACCGCGACCGCCGAAGTTCATCGCGGTGGCGTGGTCCCGTCCTTCCTCGAGCTGAACGACGAGCCTCATCTCCCGTGCGCAGGTCGGGCAGGCAGGAGTCTCGTCGTTCTGCAGCCACGCGGGCTGCCCGCCCAGCTGACCGAGGACGTCAAGAGGAGTCCGGCCCGGCTGCCTCGCCCACTCCGTGTAGGCCTGGCCGTAGTCGGCCGTCGTGGACGGCTCGTACGCGACCGCGCTCACCGCGCCGAGCAGAACCGGCTCCTGGTCGTCGTCCTCGTCCAGCACGGGTACCGGGATCGGCCGGAGCGTGGCCGCAGGGAACAGCAGCGCGCGGTTGCCGCCCGCCCGCGGATCCCACTCCTCGCACATGCCAGGGTCGTTCTGGCACATGAACAGGGCGAGCACGTCCCGCCCCTCGACGGCGCCCTGGCCGGTGTGGCGGCCGAGATCGTCGAGGAGTACCTGTGCCAGGAACTGCATCGGTCCGTCGCACGTGGAGCACTGAGGCCACGAAGTCCCAGCCGGGGCCAGCGGCACCCCGCCGGTACGGGTGATTGGTGCGTCGGGCTCCGTGGTGCCCGCGTACGTCATCAGGGTCGTTGTCACAGGTGGCGACTGTACGACAGGCCGCTGACACCTCTCGGCCTACCCTGGCCATTGGTCACGACTCCGCCCAGACCCGGCGCGGGTCGAGGTGAAGTTCGTTCTGCATGAGGCAGTCCGCCACGAGTGTGCCGACGGATTGCCGCACGCGCACACCTGGTTCGGCCCGTACATGCCGCTCGGTCCGCAGCAGGCGATCCATCGCTCCCGCTCCGTGTGGTGGTGGAGCCCGATGGCGTCGTCGGGGTGGAGTAGCACGGTGTCCTTCGGACCGGCCGACTTGAGGAAGGCGCCGTCCCGGTGCACGGTCATTCCTGCCATCGCGGCGACGGGCTCCTGCGGGTCGTCGTTCAGGACGAACGGAGCGCCGAAGGGCTCCGGGTCGATGGTGTAGAAGCCGCGGGGCACCGTGGACGGTGCGATTTCCCGCTCCACCGGCTCGGGGCGGGCAGGGAACGCCGCGAGCAGCGCCAGCGGCGTGGTCAGCGGCTGGTTGCACCGCACGCAGCGGAAGACCATCACGCGTTCGTCTCCACGTCCGGCTGCGGTCGGAACTCGTGGCAAACCTCGATACGCCCGACGATGTGCCGGTTGAACTCAACCAACTCCTCCGCTGGCACCCACAGTTCCAGGATTGTGCGTCCACCGGCCTGCTGGACCGGGTAGCGGGCGGCGAACGCGGCGTTCACCTCGAAGCGGGTGACGTAGCCGACGCCGGAGGCGGGGACGTTCCAGTCGCGGGCGATGCGGATCGCGTAATCCTCGTTCAACACCGGATAGAAGATCGGCTGCTCGGGCAGGCGCGGCGGCCAGGCCCGCCAGCCCGACGCCTCGACCAGCGCCAGCTCCTCAGGGCCGGTCGGCCGCCACAAGGTGACGGTCCCGCCGGTCGTAGTCGTGCTCATCGTCGCCACCCAGGTTGCGTGTTCGTCAGTCGCCCCACCGTACGGAGCCACAGTCATGCGCAGCCAGCGGGTTTCCCCTCTCATAGGCCGTGCACCCGGCCGGGATCCAGGCTCCGCTGGTTCGTGCCGGCCGCCCTTGTGGTCAGGAGTAGAACCCGCGCCCGTACTCCTCCGGGGAGAGCGTGAACTCGTTCGGGCGGGCTCGGCGGAGCAGCTCGTAACGGTCCGCGAAGACGTCGAGCGCCTGCGGGTCAGCGCGACGCAGCAGTTCATGACCACGCTGCCGCACGGATAACGGCTGCGGCCCGCGGTGCTGACCGCTCGGGTGCACCGCATGCCGACGTGGCCGGCGGGCGCGGAGCGCGAGTTCGGGTACCTCCCCCCCGATCGAGACCTGAGCCGGGCTGCAGCAAGACTTCACTCCTGCAGCGCAAGAACCCGCAGTCCAGGATCAGGGGGAGTGTACGGCGGACGCGTACGGGAACCGCTGTCCAACGTTTCCCACCATACGAACGGTCACCTGCGTGCCCGTGGTCGGCCTGCGCTTCGCGCGGCCGACCACGGGCCGGACCGGCCACGTGGTCAGTGCAGGACGGTCCGCGGGGTGGCGGGGACAGGTGCGAGCCGGTAGGCGTTCTCGTGGGTAACCACGAGGCCTGCGGTGGGCGGTGCGAAGTGCGTGCCGAGGATCAGGGTGTCCGTGTCGGCGAGGGAGCCGAGCAGCTTGCGGCGCGAGGCCTCGGACTGCGCCGGGTCCGCCGAGGCCAGCAGCCTGGAGGCTGCCTCCAGGACCAGGGCACCCATCAGGACGGGCCGCCGCCCCAGGTGGTCGGAGAGCCCTCCGACGGTGAGCAGGGCCGCCAGCAGGGGGTACAGCGGCGTCGGCGCACTGGAGGCGGCCAGGAAGCAGGGCAGCGATCGACACGTCGAGGGCGAAGGAAACCGCGCGGGTGCGGGCGGCGGGGCATAGGCATTGCGCTGCTGCGTCTGACGTGGCGTTGGACATGGGCCCCTCCCGCTAAACGCAATCGGTTTGCTTTAATCCACCGTAGGTCCTAGCGTCAGCTAAAGCAAACTGTTAGCTTTAGGTGCGGAGGGTTGTCCAGGACTGCTCCGTCGCTCCAGTCCGATCAGGAGAGAACGTTCATGTCCGCTGCCGAACTCACGCCATCGGAGGCGGCCCGCTGGGCCGACCGCGCCGGGCTCCCGCTGCCGGCTGACCGGCTCGCCGCGGTGGCCGCCACCGCCAATCACATCCAGTCCGTCGTCGCGATCCTGCGGGAACTGGACTTCGGAGACACCCCGCCTGCCGCCGCCTACCGCGCCGGAGAGGAGCAGAACGATGCAGCCGTATGAACTGTCCATCGCCGCAGCCACTGACGCGATCCAGGCGCGAAAGTTGTCCCCCGTCGAGCTGGTGGACTCCGTCCTCGACCGCCTCGAGCGGGTGGAGCAGCACCTTCAGGCATACGTCACCGTCGCGGCGGAGGAGGCCCGCCGGGCGGCGCGCGAGGCTGAGCAGGATGTCGCAGCCGGCCGTCTGCACGGCCCGTTGCACGGCATCCCCATGGGGCTGAAGGACCTGATCGACGTCGCCGACGTGGCCACCACGGCCAGCTCCCGGGTCCGGGCGGGCCACCGCGCTGAGGCCGACAGCACGGTCGCCGCACGCCTGGCCGCGGCCGGTGCGATCCTGCTCGGCAAGACGCACACCCATGAGTTCGCCTACGGTCTGACCACCCCGCAGACCCACAACGCCTGGGATCGGGACCGGGTCGCCGGCGGCTCCAGCGGCGGTTCCGCCGTCGCCGTCGCCGCGGGCGCCGCGACCTTCGCTGTGGGCACCGATACCGGCGGATCGATCCAGGTGCCCTCCGCGCTCAACGGAGTCGTCGGCCTCAAACCGACCTATGGCCTCGTCCCCCGCCACGGTGTGACGTCCCTGTCCTGGTCGCTGGACCACGTGGGCCCGATCACCCGCACCGTGGAGGACGCCGCCCTGGTCCTGTCCGCCCTGGCCGGCCACGATCCCCGCGACCCCGCCTCCCTGGCCACCTCCGGCCCGGACTACCGGCCGGGCGGCGCCACGGAACTGACGGGTCTGCGCATCGGCGTGCCGCGCAACTACTACTTCGACCACGTCGACCCTGAGGTAGAGGCCGCCGTCCGGCTCGCCACAGCCGAGCTCGAGAGCCTCGGAGCGCAGCTCGTCGAGGTCGAGATCCCGATGACGCGCTACATCCAGGCCACCCAGTGGGGCCTGATGGTGCCGGAGGCCACCGCCTACCACGAGCGCACCGTGCGCGCTGTCCCCGAGCTGTACCAGGCTGACGTGCGGATCCTTCTCGAAGCTGGCGAGCTGATGCCGGCCGGGGACTACCTGCGCGCCCAGCGTTCGCGCACCCTCATGCAGCAGGCTTGGGCCCGCCTGCTGGAGGAGGTCGACGTGATCGCCGCCCCGACGGTCCCGGCCACTGCGGTGAAGGCGGACCACGAGGCGATCACCTGGCCGGACGGCACCGTCGAGGGGGTCTCCGACGCCTATGTGCGCCTCTCTGCCCCTGCCAACATCACCGGGGTGCCCTCGCTGTCCGTCCCGGTCGGCCACGACACGACAGGCCTGCCCATCGGCATGCAACTGCTCGGCCGACCCCTCGGGGAGCCGGTGCTGCTGCGGGTCGGTCACGCCTACGAGCAGACCCGGCCCGCGCGCCGGCTGGCAGCGGTGTGACGAACGGGCCGACGGAGTGGCCCCAGCCGCACCGGCCGGGGCCAGGACGAGCGCTTGAAGCAGCATATTTGCTTTAAGGTGGTTCCATGAGCCGAAAGACCATGGTCCGCCCCGGTGGGCGCAGCGCCAGGGTGCAGGCGTCGGTGCACGCCGCCGTGCGCGAACTCGAGGCGGAGGTGGGCCGCGAAGCCCTCACGGTACCCCTGGTGGCCACCCGAGCCGGAGTCACCCCGTCCACGATCTACCGCCGCTGGGGCGACCTGCAGGAGCTGCTGTCGGACGTGGCGGTCGAGCGTCTGCGGCCCGAGACGGCGCCGGAGGACAAGGGAAGTCTCAGATCCGACCTTGAGGCCTGGGCGGAGCAGTTCCTGGAGGAGATGTCCGCCCCCACAGGCCGCGCCTACATCCGCGACGCCCTGCTCGGCGACCCGGATGGCACCAACGCCGGCCAGTGCTCGGCCTACGCGGCCGAGCAGGTCGACGTCATCCTCGACCGCGCGGCCGGCCGAGAGGAGAACGCACCCGATGTCGAGACAGTCCTCGACCGCGTCGTCGCCCCCGTGATGTACCGCATCCTCTTTCGTCCAGAGGGGCTCGACACCGCGTACGTGCGTCAGCTGGTAGTCGGGCTTGTCGGGTTGAACGATCGCTGATCGAACGCTCCTGCGGCCAGCTCCTCCGCTCCCGAGTCGGACTGTTGCACCCTGGCAGCCGTGGCCACAACACCGCCGTCAGGGGTAGGACGGCTGGAGCAGCCTGATCACCGACAGCACCATCGGCCCCTACACGGCGGTGGGCCGCGACTGCACCCTCACCGGGGCGGGCATCCGAGACTCCATCGTGCTCGACGGGGCCTCGATCACCGGGGTCACCGGTCTGCACGGTTCGCTCATCGGTCGGCGCGGTGATCGCGGCGAGGTCCTCGACCGCCAGGCCCGGGCCGTCCTGCCACATCTTCAGCCACTTCTCCAGCATCACCGGGAAGTGGCCGGGGTCCGGCGAGAACGCCGCGTAGATCGGCTCGAACATCGCCTGCAGGGCCGCCCGGCTCTGCGCGTCCCCGTTGATCAGGGCCCGCCCCTGCTCGGTGGTCTCGGCGTTCTCGGCGTGCGCGCCGATGAACACCAGCTTGGACACCAGGTCGGGCCGGTGCAGCGCGAGGTGCATCGCGACCGCCCCGCCGTTGCTCCAGCCGGCCACCCGGGCCGCGGAGATGCCCAGTTCGTCCAGGAAGGCCGCGGTGTCCTCGCCCATCACCGCGAAGCTCACCGGCCCTTCGACGTCCGGCGTGCGGCCGTGTCCGCGCCGCTCCGGCAGCACCACCCGGTAGTGCTCGGCCAGCGCCGGCACCTGCTGCGCCCAGCTCTCCACCGTCACCCCGCCGCCGTGCAGCAGCACCACCGGCTCGCCCTCGCCGAACTCCTGGTAGTAGGTCCGCAGTCCGTTGACCGTGACGTAGGCTTCCAACGCGGGTCCCCCTCTTCTCGGGTTTCGCTGTGTTTCTTCGACAATTCACCATGGTGTCAAGCCGACGTTCGGTCACGCGTGGGCGCCGTCGCGGACGGGGCCGCCGTTCAGTCGCCGACCGGCAGCGGCGCGGTGGCGAGTCGTTCCAGCGCCGCCGTGTCCACCTTGCCGTGCGAGGTGACCGGGAACTCCTCCACCACCGCCCAGAGCGTGGGCACCGCGTAGTCGGGCAGCTCGTCGGCCGCGAACCGGCGCAGCTGCGCCACCGCGTCCTGGAGCGGATCGATCACGACGGCGGCCAGCAGGCGCCTGGTCTCGGCCGAGTCGCCGACCGTCACCACCATCGAGTCGTGCACCGCGGGGTGGGCGGCCAGCCGGGCACGGACCGTGTCCAGTTCGATGCGGAAACCGCGCACCTTGACCTGGTGGTCGCGCCGGCCGACGAACCGCAGCCGGCCCTGCCCGTCCCAGCGGGCCAGGTCGCCGGTGGCGTAGAGCCGGCCGCCGTCGTGCGGCGCGCGACCGCCGAACGCCCGGGTGCTCTGGTCCGGTTCACCGTGGTAGTCCGCCGCGAGGCCCGCCCCGGAGGCGTACAGCTGCGGGGGCGGCCGGCGGAACGCCGGTCGTCCTGCCCGCCCCGCCGGGCTCGGGCGGGGCGACCAGGACGCACCCGGCGGGCGACGCCCCGGCCAGCTCCCGCGCCCGCTCGTCCGCACCGATCACGGCCCTGGGGGCGCAGACCGCCAGCATGCTTTCGACGGTGGGCCGCGGATAGCCCGGGTTGAGGCCGACGTAGGCGGCGCCGAGCCGCAGCACGGCCAACGCGGCCACCACCTCGGCCGCCGAGCGGGGCAGCGCGATCACCACGTGGTCGCCCTCGCCCACCCCGGCTGCGGCGAGTTCGGCGGAGTACGCGCCGGCCGCCTCGAGTGACGCCGCAGTGCCGGGCGAGTTCCTCCACGGCGATCCGCTCGGCCGGGGTCAGGTCGAACCGGATGCGTTCCCCGTGGAAGTCGAACTGCTCGGGCCGGGTCAGGTCGGAGGGCAGTTCCAGGACCGTCGGCAGGTCCGCCAGCTGGGCGATCCGCTGGTCCCGCAGCGCCTCCAGCCGGCCCGACCGTGCGGCCAGCTCGGCCCGATCGATCAGCACGTCGCTCGGCACGGCGGGCAGTTCGGGCCCACCGGCCCAGCCGGGGCGCAGCCGCCGGTATTGGTCGAACAGGTCCCGCCACACCATGCCGATGCCCCAGCCGTCCAGCAGGACGGCGTGCGCCAGCAGGGTCAGCAGGTGCCGGTCCTCGGCGATCCTGGTGAGCACGAACAGGTAGGGCGGACGCCGGAACGGGTCGAGCAGGGTGCGGCTCGCCGCGCCCAGCCGGGTGTGGACGCCCTCCACCGGATCGGCACCGCCCGGCCCGGGCAGGGCCTGGCGCAGCAGCATCGGCCGCCACGCCGGCAGGATCCGGCGGGCGTAGCTGCCCGCCCCCGCGGTGAACACGGTGCGCAGCGTGTCGTGCCGCTCGGCGAGCCGGCCCAGGGCGGCGTCCAGCGCGGCCTCGTCCAGCGGTCCGCACAGCTCCGCGCTGAACAGCACGTGCAGTGAAGTGCCGCCGATATGCGAGTGGCGGGCTGGCAGGGCTGTCAGCCTGGGCTGCCCAGGTCGAGGGTCCAGAGCAGGCCGTTCGGGGTGGGGGCGGTGCCGACGCCGGCGTCGGTGTACTGGCAGTCGAGCATGTTCTGCTGGTGGATCGCGCCGTCCGACCAGTCCTTCAGCACTGTGTTCGGCGAGTTCGTGTTCCGGTCGAGGTTCTCGGCCCACGCACTCCACTGGTAGCCGGCGGCGGTCATGCGGCCGTCGGCGTGGTTGCCGCGCGGGTCGACGTGGTCGAAGTAGCCGGCGACGGCCATGTCGTCGGAATGCCCCTGCGCGGCCGCGTGCAGGCGTCGGTTGACGCGCAGCGGCCTGCAGCCGTTCTCCGCCCGTCGGATGTTGATCAGGTCGACGAGTTGCTGTTCGAGTGTTTTCTGGGGTGTGGGCGAGGAGGGGGTCGGGGTGGGAGCGGCCTGGTGAGGAGGTGTGGTGGTGGCGGGCGGGGACTGGGGTTCGGTGACGGTTGGTGCGGGAGACGGCGTGGCGGGGGCTGGCGCCGGGGATGCGAGCGTGACCGCGACCGACGGGGCGGGCGCGGTGTGGTCCGGGCCGGGGCGGAGGATCTGCACTCCGGCGAGGACGGTCAGGGCGACCGCGACTGCCCCGGCTGCCTTGGCCGTTCTGACCGCTCGCCCATCGCGCGGGCGGGACCTGCGTGTCGGGGCGGCCGACCGTGTCGTCGCCCGTGCTGTGCGGGAGAGTGCCTGCTGTGCGGCCGTGGTGGCGAACGCGGCCAGGTGCGGTGAGGCGGCCAGGTGCGGTGGCGGGAGCAGCAGTGGGAGACCGGCGAGCAGTCCCTCGACCGGTACCAGACTGTGCTGGTGCCCCGCGCAGTGCGGACAGTTCCGGGCGTGCCTGGCGATGCGTTTGCGCCACAGTACGGCCGGCTTTCCGTCCCAGGTCGTGGTGAGCGCCGAAAGTTCGGCGCACGGCGGGTCGGCGGCGAGTGCTCGCACCACCAGGCGGCCGATCTCCAGTTGTTCCTTCATTCGCTGGACCCGTACGGCGGTGTGCTGCGGTGTGAGGCTGAGGGCTGTCGCCAGTTCGGCCCGGGTGAGCTCACCGCCGGTCTCCAGCCACCAGAGGGAAAGCAGGTCGCGGTCGCGCTCGTCCAGCCAGCGGGTGGCTTCGGCGACCTCCCTGCGCTGGCCCGTCAGGCCGAGCCGCAGGATGGTCAGGTCCACGAAGTCGGCGGCTGGATCGCCGACCTGCGTCAGCTCCTGCAGACCCGGCACGGGTGCCGCCTTTCGGGCCGTCCAGCGCCGACGGACCTCGTTCATCGCCACCGCCACCAGCCAGGACCGGAAGGAGGACGGCTCGCGCAGCGTGTCCAGGGAGTGGACGACGCGGAGCATGGTCTCCTGCACCACGTCGTCCACGTCGGCATGGCCGTCCAGCGCGCGGCCGACGATGTTGTAGATCAGCGGAAGGTGGTCGGCTATCAACCGTTCCCGGGCCGCCGCGTCCCCTGCCTGTGCAGCGGCGACCGTCTCGCTGCCGCTTTCACTGTTCATCAGCGTCCGTCGTCCTCACTTGGGTGATCGTTCCTCCCGCACCGTGTGAGACCCCGGTGGGAGGGTGGAAATGACAGAAATCGAGCCGGTGGTGGGGCTCACCGTCCGTTCACTGGGGACGGGCGAAGTCCTCGGTCCACCAGGGCCCGTTGGCGCTGAGGTTCACGCCGACGCCGGTCTCCGTGAAGACGCAGTCCAGGATGTTGTCGCGGTGCGCGGGGCTGTTCATCCAGCCGTCCATGGCCGTGGCGGGGTCTTTCGGGCTCTTGTAGATGTTCTCGCCCCAGTTCTGCCAGCCGTAGCCGGCGTTGGTTATGCGGGTTCCGGGGTCGACGCCTTCCGGGGTGTCGTGCTCGTAGTAGTTGCGGGCGGCCATGTCGTCGGAGTGTTCCTGCGCCACGGCCTGCAGCTTCGCGTTCACGGTGAGTGGCTTGCAGCCGGCCTTGGCGCGTTCGGCGTTGACCGCGTCGACGATCTGCTGGGCGAACTGGGCAGCGGTACCGGTCGCCGGTGTCCCCGCGGCCGGCGCGCTGTGCGTGGCGGCCCCAGTGGGCTTGGGGCCCGCGGGGGTCGCCGGGGCACTGCGCGCCGGGATCGCCGGAGCACCGCTCGTCGGCCTCGCCTGGGTCTTCCGAACGGTAGGAGTACCGCTCGGTGTACTGGTGGGCACGCTGGTCGTCGGCGCATTCGCCGTCGGGGTCGCCGCAGCACTCGCCGTCGCGGTCTCAGTGACCGCCCAACTCGGCGTACTGGTCGGCTGGGCCGAAGAGGCGAACGTGACACCGGGCCCTGGCGACAACACCCCGGCCGCGGCGGACGGCGAAGCGGACCCGCTCCCCGAGGACACCGCGGCAGCGAGCACTCCACCCGTGACCGCGACCAACCCCACCACTCCGGCAACCGCCGCCTTCCCACGCGGCCGTCCCGCAGTCCGCCGCCGACCACGCCCACGCTCGTGCCGCGACACCCCCGACCGGCCACCTCCCGCAGCGTCCGGCTCGGACGCCACCGCATCGATCACCACGGTCTCGAACTCACTACTCATGGATCCGCCTTCGCTCCTCGTCGACGCGTCGTTCACGCCGACCCCCAGGAGACCGACGAACCGGGCCCCGATAACAAAATCCGAAAAGCAGTTCTCGCACCCCAGTCCGGCCTGATGGTCCGTCCACCGGGGCCCCGTTCCGCCGGCAGATCCGCGGCGACGCACCCGCCAGGGCGACAAGGAACGGACCGCGGCATAAGGCGCACGGTCTGCCCCGGCCACACCTCGTGGCAGCGGTCGGGCAGACGTCGCGGCGGTGGGTGGGGGATCTCCCGGCGGGACGGTGACTCGGCCACGGGTGAGCTGCTGGTCCGGCTGAACCGGGTTCCCGGCCCAGCAGACGGACTTCGCGGCCCGTGGCTGCGGCGACACGGCCGGTGCCGGTGGCAGCAGCGTTGCGCAGCGCGACAAGACGCAGTGTCGGCGGACCAGCGCTCGCTGCTGCCCACGGTCATCACGACCTGCTGGTTGCGAGTCAACGCCCGGCAGCACGCTGTCGGTGCCGGCCACCGCCCGCGCCCACAGCTCGCACGTGGAAGGTACCTGGCCGCCGGGGCGGGCCGCGTGATGCGGCCGCCCCGACGGTGTGCGGCCGGCCTGGACTCAGTCGGAGAAGTCCTGGGACATTGCTGTTCCGCCTTCGCTGCGCGCCTCCTGCTCGCCGTCTCCGGCCTCGCCGTGCTCGCGCTCGCCGCCACCGCCTGCGGGCCCGACACGGCCGACGGGTCCGGCGGCAAGGCCCTGGCGACCGGTGACTCCTCCGGCGTCCGGATCGCCACCGTGAAGTCGGTGACGCTCGGACCGAGTGTCACCGACTCCGCCGCCCGGACCCTGTACAAGGACACCGCCAAGCCGTCCGTGAGATCCTGCACCGACGCCTGCGCCGGGAAGTGGCCGCCGCTCGCCTAAAGACAGCCCTCTACGACCACCCGGACCTTGTGGTGCTCGACCACATCGAGCAGGGCAGCCGGACGACCTGCTCGGGGTCGAGGACACCCTCAACGCCCTCGTCAGGGGAGTGCCGATCTCCGGCGTGGCTCCGGCTGCTGTTGCGGCTGCGACAACCTCTACCCGCCCTGTGGCTACCGTCCCCGGAGGGCCGTCGCGTAGTGACGCGCCTGGGCAGAGGCCCCGAGCCACGGTTTCGGTCTCGGCCTACCGGCCGTCGGAGAAGTTGTGGACTCCCCACCAGCCGGTTTCGTCGTGGTAGATGCCGACGCCGACCTCGGTGAACGAGGGGTTGGTCTGCGCCTTGTAGTGGCCCGGGCTGTGGCGCCACATCGACTGGAACTTCTCCGCCGCCTCCTGGGCGGTCATCGAGGCGTCGCTCCACCACACGATGTTCTCGCCGATCCAGGTCCGGGAGCCGGTCACCAGGTACTGGGAGTTTGCGCTGCTGGAGTGGCCGAATCCGTTGTCGCGCATGTGGTGGGCCCAGTTGCGGGCGTAGTCGCTCAGGTCGGTCTTGAGGGTCAGGGGAGGGAGCCCGACCGTGGCGCGCTCGCCGTTGAGCAGTTGGAGGGACGCGGCCTCGGCGTCACTGACGGACTGGGAGGACGACCGTGGGCCCGGGAGCACTGGGTCCGGTCCGACCGGTCCGGAGCCGGGATCGGCGGGGACCTGCGCGGTGGCTGCGGGCTTCGAGGCCGGTGCGGCGGTGTTGGCTGCCGAGGGGTGAGCGGCTCGTGCGGGCGTCGGCACCGGCTTGGGGGTGGGCTTGAGGGAGGAGGGGGTGCTGGTGGGCGACGGGGTAGCCGACTGGGACGGGGCCGCGGGAGCGGCGGGGGAGGCCGGCGTGGCGGTCGGAAGTATGGTGACCGGGGTGGCGAGGCCGGTTTCGGTCGGTGCGACCGTCGTGCTGATCGGGGCGTCGTGGCTGCCGGCCGTGTTCGACGTCGGGTCCGTCGCGGTGACCAGGGCGACGCCGGCGAAGGAGAGTCCGGCGGCGCCGATGACGGACAGGCCGATGGTGACTCGTCTCACGGTCCGGCTGTTGGTGCGGCGACCACGATCCTTCCTGCGGCGACCGTCGGGGGATCGGCCGTCTCCGCTCACCGGGGGTATGTGCTGGGTCGGCTGGTCTTCGTGGGACTGCATGTGTTGTTGCTCCGTCTGGTCCAGGGAATGCCGGTTGGGGACCGGCAGTGAAGGAGAATCGAACGGAGCCTGGAGATAACGTTTTCCCGAAGCTGTGTTGAGTTCCGCCGGGAGCGGGCCACAGGTCGGCAGGCCGGATCGGTGCATGGCGGCGTGCCCGGGCCGCACTGCCCCGGGCACGCCGTCCGCGGCCGTCGGTGTGGGGCCGGGGTCAGAGCCCGGCGTTCACGGTGGCGCTGACGACGGCACCGTTGCCCACGTTCCACTTGTCGAGGATCTTCTGGTAGGTACCGTTGCCGATCAGCTGGTCGACTGCGCGGGACAGCACGTCGGCAAGGTCCTGCCGGTCCCGGCCGACCACGATTCCGTAGAGGCTCGACTCCTGGTATTTGCCGACCAGTTGGAACATGCCTCTGTGGTTCGGCGCGGTGGTGTTGTAGGAGGCGGCGGGGTAGTCGTTGAGGTCGGCGACGGCGGTTCCCGAGGAGACCTCGGCCACGGCCTGGTCGTCGGTGTCCACGGAGTCGATCCGGAGCGGTCTGCCGGTCCGGCTGCAGGCGGCGGACTGCGCCTTGGCGACTTTGATCTGGACGGAGTTGGTCTGCACGGCGATGGTGCGGCCGCACAGGCTGTCCAGGGCGGTGAGGCCCAGCGGGTTGCCCGCTTTGACCAGGATCGAGGTGCCGGTGAGGAAGTAGTCGACGAAGTCCACGCCGGGGTTGGTGACGTGGCCGGTGGCGTCCTTGCCCTGCTCGCGGTCGCGGGAGTCGATGACAGCCGACATCGCCAGGTCGAGCTTCCCGGACTGGACGGCCGGGATGAGGTCGTTGAAGGGCATGTTGAGGATCTTCACGCGCAGGCCGAGGTAGGAGCCGAGGGCTTCGGCGAGATCCGGGTCGAGGCCGATGGGTGCGCCGCCGGCGTCCTTGAACTCGACCGGGACGTAGTTGAGGTAGGAGCCGATGCGCAGTTCACCGGCGGCGCGGATCGACTGCGGCAGCCGGGCCCGTAGGGCGGAGGGCGAGTTGGTCGGGGTCGGGGCGGAGGCGCAGCTGGCTGCCAGCAGGCCGCAGAGGCCCGCGGCGGCCAGTGCTGCCCGGCGCGGTGTTCGGGGCATGGGTGAGTCCTGGGTGCGGGTGACGTGGGGTGGTGGGTGGGCACGCTGCGGCGGTGGGCGGGGAGGTCCCGCCCACCGCCGAACGGTGGGGTCAGCCGCGGGCGAGCCGGTCGGCCTGGTGGATCAGGTCCTCGGCCTGGCGGGCGAGGTTCCTGGCCGTTGCCGGAGTGAGCCGGCCGGAGCCGGGGGCGGTGGTGTCGAGGAGGTCGCCGATCTGGCGGGCGAGGCGGTCCCGCTGTGCGCCGAGACCGGCGAGCTTGGCTTCGGTGTCCTTGTAACGGGTGTCGCCGGGGGTGTCGGAGGAGGCGGCCGTGGTGGCGGCGGCGAGCGTGGCGGATGCGAACTCGCCGACACCGGCGTTGAGTTGCTTGTAGTCGCCGGCCAGTCGACGGTAGTCGGTCTGGTCGGCGGCGCGCAGGCTTCTCGGGAGTGCGCAGGGGGTGAGGAACTCGGTCAGGACGCGGCCGTCGTGGGCGTAGACGTCGTGCAGGCCGAGCAGGGCGAGCATGGTGGGGCGGATGTCGGTGTGGTCGGACCAGACCGCGCCGGTCGCGCCGAGGTGCTTGACGCCGGGGCCGGCCAGGCCGAGCCAGGTGGTGTTGATGTCGGGCGCGAAGTCGCCGTGGTTCCACGCCTCCTCCGCGTTCAGGCCCACGCAGGGGGTCGCGCAGTTCGCGGCGCCGGCGACGGCGAGGTAGTTCGGGTCGAGGAAGTCGGTGAAGGTGGCGGTGCGCAGGGGGTCGCCGGTGACCATGTGGAGGATGTTCATCTCGGTGCGGTCGGCGAGTTGGTGGCTGATCGCGTCAGTCGTTCCGGTGATCGGATTGACCGCGGTCAGCTTGGAGACGGCGCGTTCGAAGTCGCGGGTGGTGGCGGCGTCGGGGGCGGGGTTGCCGTCGAGGTAGAAGCTCGGGGCGGACTCGGACTTCAGCTGGAAGGGGGTGGTGAGGTGTTGCTGGGTGGCGAGCAGGCCGCGGACGTTGGCGTTGATCTCGCCGATCTGCTGGTAGCTGCAGGGGGTGGTGACGCCGTCGCAGCCGGCCGGGCTGGGCTTGCCGCCCACGAAGTGGTCGTTCTCGTCGGAGGTGACGACGAAGAGGCTGTTGGCGGGGGTGATGCCGTCCTTGGCCAGGCGCTGGAAGAAGCCGTCGAAGGCCTGGTCGTACGCCTTGAGTTGGGCGACGTATCCGGCCTCGCCGGGGCCGTAGGCGCTGCCGCCGGGGTAGCGGTCGTGGGCGTCCGAGATGTAGCCGTAGGTGACGGGCACGCCGGCTTCCTGCATGGTGGCGAGGTAGCCGAGGGTGTTGTCGGCGGACATCGAGTCGAAGCCGGGGAAGCCGGGGTTGCCGGCCTTGTCCGTGACGGGGGCTCCGCCGATCGCGCGGACCGGGTGGGCGGGGGAGATCACGGCGTCGACGCTGTGGGCGCCGTAGAGGGCCTGGTATCCGTGGTAGCCCCCGGGTTCGTCGGGCAGCAGGTCCGGCCGGGCGGCGGGCGTGGCACAGCGTGCGGAGCCCTGCGCGCAGTGGACGCCGATGCCGACGATGTCGGCCTGGGCCCGGACGGGATCGGCTTTGGCTTCGGCGACCTCGGGGGACTCGGGGCCGAAGACCTTGGCGACGTCGGAGGTGGTGTTCTCCAGCACGGTGTTGGCCGTCGAGACCGCGCCGAAGTCGCAGCCCGCCCGGGTGTAGGCGGTCCACGGGGCCGGGGTGTTCCGGCCGTCCGGAGTGACCATGGTCGGCGCGGTGTCGCTGGGGGCGGGGGTGGCCGGGTCGGCGATGCCGTCGGTCCAGTAGGCGAAGGTCCGGGCGGAGGCGCTCGTCCCGTCCGGCTTGTAGTACCGGTAGGAGTTGGAAACCGGCTGTCCGTGATCGCTGCCGTAGAGCCCGGTGAGCTGGGTGAGGATGTCGTTGCCGGTGTGCGCGATCAGCGGGGTGTGGTGGGAGGTGTCGACCGTCCCGTTGTGCTCCAGGAAGTCGAGCAGGTGTGGCATCTGCTCCAGGTCGGAGGGCACGTTCGGGTTGTCGCGGGTGAAGTGCACGTTGTCGAACGTCAGGTAGATGACGTGGTCGACCCGGTGGTCCCCGGCTCGCATGACGCATCCGCTCTCGTGATGGCGGGCGTCGGGGCGCTCGCCGGCGGCGGAGGCTTGCGGGACGGCGAGCAGGCCTGCGCCGAGGGCCGCGGCTGCGGCCAGGGCGACGACGGTGGGGCGTCGGGTGCCCATGCTGACTCCTTGTGGGGGCGGGAATGAGGGTTGGGACGCGCGTGAACGGCAGCGCACGGGCATGGTGATGTGCGAGCACGACGATGTGCGGGCACGTCGGCGCGCAGGAAGGGACAGCGCGCGGGGACGGTGCGCGTCGACCGGGTGATGATCCGGCGAAGTGGACGAAAGGTTGCCACAGCCTGAACTCGTCGCAACAGTCTGTAGAAGGCAATCGGCTCGATATTCCACCTGCTGAGACGCCGTTCGTTCGGCACCGCGCGTAGACCATGCGCGTAGACGTGCCTTGACCTGCCAGGTTCACCGACCCTACGGTGCGGGGCAGCACGGAGCCGCGGCACAGCTCGACGGGCGAGTCACGTCCGTCGTGGCACGTGGCAGAAGGAGCCAACCCTCATGCGCAGAAGTACCTTGACGTCACCTGCCCGCATACTGGTCACCCTTGCCGTCGGCGTTGCCGCCGGCGCGGTGGTGGCCGGCGGAGGACTTGCGTCGGCGGACGCCAAAGCCCCCCGGACTGATCGTCAGATCACCAACATGACCGACGAAGTGGCCAAGATCAAGGCGTACTACGGTGACACCGTCGACGCCAAGGGCGAGCACTGGCCGTCCCCCGACAGCAACTACGCCGTCCAGGTGCGTGGCATCGAGAACCAGGCCGAGCAGTACCTGGCCCAGCGCGCGAAGCACGACCACGGCGACCGCAAGGCCATAGTCCTCGACGTGGACGACACCTCGCTGTCCACGTACAACTACGAGCTGGAGACGACCTTCGTCTACAACCCCGTCAGCAACGCCCAGTACATCGCCACCAAGACCATGCCGGCCGTCTTCGGCATGAACGACCTGGCAACCCGGGCGCAGCAGCAGGGCTACACGGTCTTCTACGTCACCGGCCGCCCCGAGTCCCAGCGCGCTGCCACCGCGGCCAACCTCGCTGCCGTCGGCTTCCCCGCCGCGGACCAGTCGAACCTGTTCATGAAGGACAAGAGCACACCTCCGTCCTACCTGAGCTGCGGCGCGAACTGCTCCGTCGTGGAGTACAAGTCCGGTACCCGGGCCCACATCGAGAGCCTCGGCTACGACATCGTGGGCAACTTCGGGGACCAGCAGAGCGACCTGTCCGGCGGCCACGCGGACCGGAGCTTCAAGCTGCCGAACCCGATGTACTACCTGCCGTAACCAGCCGGAACGTGCCGCCGCGCGGCCCGGTGCCGCCGACCGCGCGGAGGCATCGGGCCGCAGTGTGCGCCAGTGGCGGGCTCAGCTGCTGGTGACGCTGATCTCGGAGGTCTGCGTGCCGTCGGAGAAGTCCACCACGAGCGCGGCGGGGCCGGGCCGCTTCACCTTCATCGTGTAGCCGGAGGCCGGCACCGCGGACACCAGGCAGACGACGCCGGGGTCCACCGCGACGGTCGCCGTACCGCCGGCGGCCTGGTACGTCCTCATCACGGCTTCCTGGGAGCAGCCGGACGGACCACGGTCGGCCGACGGGTGCCGGGAACGGCTGGCGGTCGGTTCCACGCTGCCCATCGAGATCCTCGGGGTGGCAAGCGCCGGCGAGGGCGTGGACGTCGCCTGCACGGACGGAGCGGCGGAGAGGGCGGCACCGGCAGTCGGCGTCGGGCTCGCGGGGGCCGCTGGTGCCGTCGCCACCGGCGCGGGGGTCACCGTGACGACGGTGGTGGGGATCGAACGCGCCGCCGGAACACCGGCCGTGGCGGGACGGATCACCACACGTACCGTCAGGGCGACCGCGGTGACGCCGATGGCCGTGCACCCCAGCCAGATGAGCGGATAGCGCAATGCGGGCTTCATGGGGACATCCTGGCCCATCGGTTACGGTGTGCCGCATGACGTCCGTCCTCGTCGTCGAAGACGACCCGATCATTCGAACATCGCTGGTCAACGCACTGACCGCGAGCGGCCACACGGTGCGCGGCGTCGCCGCCGGATTCAGCGCCCTGCAGGAGATCACCCAGTGCCCGCCGGACGCGGTCGTGCTGGACCTCGGGCTTCCGGACCTGGACGGCGAGAACGTCCTGCGCATGATCCGCGGCCTGTCCCGTGTCCCGGTGCTGGTGGCCACCGCACGCGACGACGAGCGGGAGATCATCAGGATCCTCGAAGCCGGTGCCGACGACTACCTGGTCAAGCCGTTCTCCGGCGCCCAGTTGGCCGCCCGCCTGTCCGCCGTGCTGCGCCGCTGCGCACCCGTGGCGGTCGGGGCGGAAGCGGCGGTCAGGGCGCACGGGCCGCATTCCGCTGCCGTCGGCGGGGCGTTGGACGCGGCCGAGGGGGAGCGGCCCCCGATCGTCGTCGGCGAGCTGCGCGTCGACCCGCTCGCGCGCACCGCGCACCTGGCAGGTCAGGAGATCCGGCTGACGCGCCGTGAGTTCGACCTGCTCGTCTTCCTGGCGGAGAACGCCGGGCGGGTGGTGTCCCGCAAGCGGATCCTCGCCGAGGTGTGGCGCCAGCCCTACGTGGACGAGCAGACCGTCGACGTGCATCTCTCCTGCCTGCGGCGCAAGCTCGGCGAGCGCGCCGCGAGGCCGCGCTACCTGCACACCGTTCACGGCGTCGGTGTGAAGCTGGTCTCTCCGCTGTGAGAGCCACCCTGGCCATGGTCGCGCTGGCTGTGACCTCCATGGTGGCGCTGTCCTTCCTGATCCCGCTCGGTCTCTTGTTGAGCACCCAGGTGCACAGTCAGGCGACGCAGTCGGCGCAGCAGCGCGCCGCGGTACTGGCGCCCGTTCTGGCGGTCTCCACCGATCCGGCGGCGGTGCGCCAGGTGGTGGCGGGCCTCGACGCGTCGGACCGGCTGTGTGTCCATCTGCCGGATGGCACCGTGATCGGTGCCGGCCACGCCTCCGAGCGGCAGCTGAGCGCGGCGGCGGCCGACCGCGAGTCGGCGGGCCGGGACGTGCCCGGTGGCTGGGACTATCTGCAGCCCGTGCTGCTGGGCGGCGACCGGGTCGCCGTGGTCGAGGCGTTCGTGCCGGAGGAGGAGCTGGTCCGGGGGGTGGCCACCGGCTGGACGGTGATGTCCGTGCTGGCCGCGCTGCTGGTGGCCGGTTCGGTGCTGGTCGCCGACCGGCTCGGCTCCAGGGTCGTGCGGTCCTCGCGCGGTCTGTCCCAGGCCGCGAACGCGCTCGGGGCGGGCGATCTGGACGTCCGGGTGGAGCCCGCCGGTCCCAGGGAACTCCACGAGGCGGGCTCGGCGTTCAACGCGATGGCCGAGCGGATCGTCCAACTGCTGGACAATGAACGGGAGCTGATCGCCGATCTGTCGCACCGGCTGAGGACACCGCTGACCGCACTGCACCTGGCCGACGAACAGGTCGGCGATGTGCCTGGTGCGGAGCGGATGTCCACCGCGATCCGCCAGTTGGAGTCCGAAGTGGACTCGATCATCCGCACTGCCCGGACGCGGCCGGTCCGGCACCTGTCCGGGCAGCAGGACGGGGCGTCGGAGACACGTCCCGCTCGACGGGACGACGGGGGCTGCGAGGTCTCCACAGTGGTGCGTCAACGGGTGGGTTTCTGGTCGGTTTTGGCGGCGCAGCAGGACCGGGAGTGCGTCTTCACGGCCACTGACATTCCGACGCCCGTGGCCCTGTCGGCGGATGAGCTCGGCGCGGTCGTGGATTCCCTGGTGGGCAACGTCTTCCGGCATACCGCCCGGGGGACGGCCCTGCGCGTGAGCGTCCTGCCCACGGCGCGGGGCGCCTGCCTGGTGGTCGAGGACGACGGGGACGGGATCCCGGATCCGGACCTGGCCCTGTCGCGGGGCGCCAGCACGGGCGGGTCCACCGGGCTGGGCCTGGACATAGCCCGGCGCGCGGCCTCGTCGACCGGTGGTGAGCTGCGAATTCTGCGCGGTGCGGCGGGCGGCGCCCGGGTGGAGGTCGAGCTCGGTCGTGCCACGGCTCAGGACCACCGGGCCGCCGACGCCGGCCGTCCGGGGCGGAGACGGTGGCGATGGCGGCGGCCGACGGGCGGGTGAGCAGAACCTTATGGGTTCTTTAGGGCCTTCTGCGAGCGGCGATCCGTGCGTGTCTGAGTTGCCTACGATCGGTCCCGTCGGCCCGCCCTCCCCCGGGGCAGCCGACTCGCTCCGTCGGCGACGGGCGGCACTCCCCGCCGTTCCGTCACCGGCCGTCGAGCGCTCGCGGGCGTCCCTGTTGTGGCATGCCGTTCAGGGACGCCCGCCCGGACGAGAAGGCAAGGACCGATCCTGACCATGTTTGCTGAAGCGGCGCCGCACGTGCTGTCCGCGCTCCTTGCGGCGCCCGGAGCCGGAGCGGCCCCGATCCCCGGCTCGCCGCTGGACGCGTACGAGAAGCACGTAACGTACGACCCGGGCGTTCACAAGATCGCCCGGCTGATGGCGTTGATCTCCTACGCGCTCATGGTGGCCGCGGTCGTCCTCGGCGCGATGCTGCGCATGCGCTGGTTCCAGCGGATCGTCAACCGGCCCACGGTGTACGGCGCGCACATGACCATCGCCCTCTCCGCCCTGATCTTCGGCGGGGTCCACGGGGTGACCTTCCGCTACCAGCCGGTCTGGGAGATCGGCGCGCACGAGCTCGTCGTACCGTTCGCCGGCGGCCTGCAGAGGATCCCGGTGGGCTTCGGCATCCTGGGCACCGAGCTCGGCATCGCGGTCGGATGCTCGGTGTGGCTGCAGCGTCGCCTCGGGTACCGGCGCTGGCTGAGGTTCCACCAGCTCGGTTACGCCGCTTTCGCACTCGTCTGGTTGCACATCTTCACCGTGCATCCGGAGCCGCGCCACTTCGACCGGGTGGCGGTGACGGTCGCCGCCGGTGCGGGCACTTGCCTCTTCGTCTTCATGACCCGGGTGCTGCCCTCGGAGTCCAGGCTTCGACGGGGCGCCTTCGGTAATGACCCGGGCAGCGCACGGTGATCGGGACGCCGGGGCCGGTCCTGCCTCCGCTGACGCCGGTCCGCCTCGGGCCCGTCCTGCCGGTCCGGCCCGAACTTCTGGCCGAGAGCGGGCCGGTGAAGGTCAGCGTGGACAACAGCCGCTGCCACGTCTACGGCATCTGCCAGCAGGAGGCCCCCGAGGTCTTCCGGATCTCGGAGAGCGGCTCACTGCACTACACGGCGAACCTTCCGGCCCGGCTCGCCGCCCAGGCCCGTCAGGCAGCTCGCTGCTGCCCGATGCAGGCGGTCACCGTCCGGGGCGGCGCCCGTCCCGGTGCGGGGCGCCGTACCGGTCGGCTCCGCCCTGGCGCCTCGTCCGGCGGTCGGCGGATCGTGGTCGCCGGAGGCGGCCTGGCCGGGCTCAGCGCAGCGGCCCGCCTACGTGAACGCGGCTTCGACGGTGAACTCGTCGTCGTGGGCGAGGAGTTGCACCGGCCGTACAGCAGGCCTCCGCTGTCGAAGCAGTTCCTCTCCGGGAAGCTGCCCCGTGCGGACCTTGCCTTCCGGGCTGACGAGCCGCTGGACGCCCACCAGCTGCTCGGCACCCACCTGACCGGGCTCGACCCGGTGAACCGGTACGTGCTCCTCCGCGGTGGTGAACGACTGCGCTACGACGGACTGGTCATCGCCACCGGCGTGGACGCGAAGCGACTGCCGGAGACCCCGGTCGCTAGTGAACGCATCCGCACCGTGCGGACGTCGGAGGACGCCGATGCCATCCGACAGGCCGTGCACGCGGCCCGCGCCCGTCGCGTGCTGATTCTCGGCGGTGGCTTCGTGGGCTGCGAACTTGCGTGCACGTTCCGGGAGATGGGTATGGAGGTCACGCTCGTGGTGCACAGCGCGCCGCTGCTGCGGAGGGTGCTGGGCACCCGGCTCGGCCGGGTGGTCGGGCGTATCCAGGCGCGGGCCGGCGTCGATGTCCGGCTGAGCACCCGGATCACCGAGTGGACCGACACCGGTGACGGCCTGCGACTGCGGCTGGACGACGGTGGGACGGTCGAGGCCGACTTCGCCGTCCTCGGCCTGGGCGGCGTGCCCCGGACGGACTGGCTGACCGGCAGCGGACTGGACGTCGCTGACGGAGTCCTGTGCAGCGCCGGCTGCCACGCCGTGGACCTGGCGGGACGGCCCGTCCCGAACATCGTGGCGGCGGGCGACGTCGCCCGCTGGCCCAACCCGAGGTTCGACGCCGTGCCCCGCCGGGTAGAACACCTCATCCACGCCGTCGAGATGGGCCAGCACGCCGCGGACTCGCTGCTGCTGGGTCCCGACCGTGCGGCGCCGTTCACCCCCGTCCCCAGGTTCTGGTCGGAGCAGCACGGCACGCGCCTACAGGCCGTCGGGCTCCCGGCGCTGGGCGAGCGGATCGAGGTCGTGGCGGGCTCGCTGCGCTCCGAGCGCTTCATCGCCACCTACCACCGCGACACCCCGTCGGGCGAACAGACGGTGGCCGCGGTGGCGTTCGACATGCCGAGGGAACTGCTGGACCACCGCGACCGCATCGGCTCGATCCGTCCGCGGTCCACCCCGCCAGCGCCGAGGGCGGTGGGCGGAAGGGGTTCGCGATGAACCATCGGGCACCTCGGCGTCGACGCCGGGCCGACCTGCCGCCGGGCGGACCGCTGCGGTTGCTGCTGGGCCTGCCGGCCCAGCTCGGCATCCGCCGACCGTTCATTCTCATTGCGACGGTCGCGGCCATGGGTCTGTACGTGTACGTCCTGATTGCCGCGCCGCCCATGCCGCCGAGCCGGGTACCCGTGCCCGCTGCCACCTCCCGATAAGCGGTCGGGGGACCCGCGGATGCGGGCCCATGCCGGCCAACTCCCGGCGCTTCCTGATGACGAGGCTGGCGGCCTCGCTCACCAGCCTCGGCTGCCCGCAGGCCGGCGCAGCCGGCCAGGCCGCAGCGCTGCCGGGGGCAGCGGCGACGAGCGGGCACGCGGCCAGCGACCCCGCCCCGGCGGCGAGCACAGCGGGAACGGGCACGGATGGATGACCTCTCCCGGCAGCCGCCCTGACGGCCCCGTCCGACCCGGTGGGATGTCCCCCCGTCCTGCCGCGCCCGGTTGACCGGCGACGCCGACCGGCCGGGCGCGGCAAAGGAGAGACCGATGAAGAGAACGGACGACAGATGCTGACTGCGAGCGGGCCCGCGACGCGGGCGCGGTCCGAGGACGACGAGACGACCGCTCGGCTCCTCACCGAGGCGCTGCCCCTGGCCTACAACATCGTCGGGCGGGCCCTCGACGGGTGTCCGGACACGGATGAGGCGGTGCGTGCGGCCGTGGCCCGGGCGGCGGTGGTCCGGGCGAGGAGGGCGCACGGTGGTCCCGACGCCCCGGCCCGGTTCCGCGTGCGGCTGATGGCGACTGCGGTGGACGAGGTCCGCCGGCACCGCCGGGCCGTCCGGGCGATGTCAGCGGCCCCGGGCAGTGGTGGGCCGGAGGAACCGGCCCGGCCCACCGTCGACTTCGTCGATCTGACGGTCGTACGCCTGGAGTTGGCCGGCGAACGGCGGGAGATCGCGGAGGCCACCCGGTGGCTGGGTGACACCGGGTGGGACGTGCTGGCCCTGTGGTGGCTGGAGGCCTGCGGCGCCCTGGACCGGCCCGAGCTGGCCGAGGCGCTGGACCTCTCGCGCCAGCAGACGGCGGTACTGCTGGACCGGTTGACGGCCGGGCTCGCCGCCGCCCGCGTTGCGCAGCGGGCGCTGGCGGCCGTGCCCGGCTGCGGAGAGCTGAGGGCTCTGGTCGAGGCCTGGAGCGGCGTGCCGGACCCCGGCTGGCGCGAGCGGATCGCCGGCCACGCCTCTGGGTGCGTGGCCTGCTTCCGGTGCTCCGGTGCCCTGACGCCGGCCGAGGACGTCCTCGGGGGACTGCCGCTGGTGCCCCTGCCCGGTCTTCTCACGGCCGGGGCGTCGGTGGGCGCGCCGGCGGGCACAGGACACCGCCGCAACCGCCGTTCGGGCAGGCGGCGGACGGTCACCGCGCTGCCGACCCGCGTGTGGGTCTCGCTGTCGGCGGCAGGAGCAGTGACCGGAGTGTGTGCGCTCGCCGCCCTCTGCGGCGGCCCGGTGCAGGCACCGTCAGCCGTGCTGGTGGGCCCGGTCGACGCGATGGAGACGTCGGCGACGCGTCCCGCGCCGCCCGCGGAGCCCACCGCCGTTCCCGTCGCCGGGCCCGCCTCGGCGGCCTCCGCCGCCGTTCCCGTGGGGACGCAGAGCCCGTCCGGGGGCCCGTCGGCCATGCCGTCGGTCACCTCGTCGCCCACGCCGTCCGCCACGTCGTCGGTCCGTCCCTCCCCGCGCCCCAGCGCAGCCCCGGTGTCGCGCCCGCCCGCCGCACCCATGCCGTCGACGATCGGTCCCGACCCGGCCCGGGGGCCGGCCCACCTGGTGGTCACGATGGTGAACGCACAGCGCAGGGACCTTGGGTGTGTTCCCCTCCGCACCGACGCTCGCCTCCAGTCCGCCGCCCAACGGCACGTCGACGACATGGCGGCCCGGCGCCACCTCGGCCGCGACGACTCCGACGGTGCGGGGCCGGACCGGCGGATGAACGACGCCGGCTACCCGTGGACGGCGGCGATCGAGGCCAACGCCCGCGGCCAGCAGGACGCCGCCACGGTGATGTCGGACTTGACAGCCGATCCGAGCGCCCGAAGCCGCCTCCTCGACTGCGGCTTCACCGACATCGGGGTCGGCGTCCACCCGGGCGACGGCGGCCCATGGTGGACGCTCGACCTCGGCACCGCGCGATGAGCCCCCAACGCACGACATGATGTCCGCCTCGACGCCGTCGGCGCGCTTACCTGCGCGCGATGAGGCCGTGCAAGTCCCGGGCGCGACCGCTCTAGTGGCCGTCGGCTAGGGCGCGTATCGGCTTGTGATCAATCTGCGGGATTCGCCCTCGTGACAGGGTCTAATCCGGTAGATCGTCTTGCATGACGCGAGTGCAACTG
>NZ_JBSFJV010000099.1:0-26461 GCF_053598235.1 Kitasatospora sp. NPDC001159 | reverse complement strand
GGCCCCCCGGGGGGGGGGGGGGGGGGGGGCGCGGCGGGGGGGGGGGCGGGGGGGGGGGGCCCCCCCCCCCCCCCGGCCCGGCGGGCTCGGGTGTCAGTTGGCGCAGCGGGTACCGGGGGCGGGCATCGTGCCGGCCACCAGATAGGCTTCGTACGCCGCGTCGATGCAGGTGTTGCCCCGGCCGAAGGCGCCGTGCCCCTCGCCCTCGCGGGTGAGCAGGGTGGCGTGGGCCAGGCCCTTGGCCAGGTTCTCCGCGGCGGCGTACGGCGTGGCCGGGTCGCCCGTGCTGCCGACGACCAGGATCGGGGCGCTGCCCTCGGCCCGGACGACGTGCGGCTTCTCGGCAGACTTGAAGGGCCAGTTCTCGCACCTGCCGTGCTGGTAGTCCTCGACGGAGACGCCCTGCGTGACCAGCGGGGCCTTGGCCTTGAGCTTGGCCACGACCTGCTGCGCGCGTTCCGGGGACGGCGCGGCGGCGGCCCCGTCGGCGCAGGAGATCGCGTTGTTGGAGTCGCTGAGGGTGGTGTAGTGGCCCTTCTTGTCACGGCCGTTGTAGTGGTCGGCGGACGCGAGGAGGAGGTCGCCGCGCTGGCGGACCATGGCCATGGTGAGGGCGGCGCGCAGGGCCGGCCAGGCGTCCGTCTCGTCGCCGTAGAGGAGGGCCTGGGTGCCGGCCCAGCCCAGGTCGCTGGTGAGCTTGCGCCCGTCGGCGGTGTCCAGCGGGTGGTCGTGCAGGCTCTCCAGGTAGTCCGCGGCGTTCTTCGCCGCGGTGTCCGGGTCGCTGCCGAGCGGGCACTCGGCGGCGTGGGCGCGGACGCAGTCGTCGGCGAAGCGCCGGAGCGAGGACTCGAAGCCGATGATCTGGTCGGTGAACTCGTCCAGGGTGTCGGCGGCGGGGTCGACCGCGCCGTCCAGGATCAGACGGCCGGTCCGGGCGGGGAACTCCTCGGCGTAGAGCGCGCCCAGGAAGGTGCCGTAGGAGATGCCCAGGTAGTTGAGCTTCGGGTCGCCGAGCGCCTGGCGCAGGACGTCGAGGTCGCGGGCGGTGTTGCGGGTGCCGACGAAGGGGAGCAGCTTGCCCGACTTCGCCGCGCAGGCGGCGGTGAACTCCTTGTTCCGCTGTTCGAGCACCACACGACGTTTCGCCGGGTCGACGGGGAGGTCCACCTGGTTGCGGTCGTCCCGTTGCCGGTCGGTCAGACAGGTCACCGGGGAGCTCGCCCCGGTGCCCCGCGGGTCGAACCCCACGACGTCGAAGCGGTTGTGCAGGGCGCCGTCGAAGAGCTTTCGCCCCATTTCGACCATCTCCACGCCGGACCCGCCGGGTCCGCCGGGGTTGACCACCAGGGAGCCGACCCGCTGGGCGGGGCCGGCTGCGGGCAGCCGGACCAGCGCGACGCCGAGCGCTTCGGCGGCCGGGTTGGCGTAGTCCAGCGGAACGCGAAGTTCGCCGCACTGCAGCCCGGTCAGGTCGACCGGTCGGCTATCGGAGTCCGGCTGGCAGGCGTGCCAGTCGATGTGCTGGCCGTAGAACGCGCCGAGCCGGGGGTCGTCGGCTCCGGCGGGCTTCGCGGCGGTGCCGGCTGAGCTGACGGTGCCGGCGTCAGCCGGTTGGTCGGGCGTCAGGTCGTTGCAGGCGGTGGTGAGCAGCAGGCTGCCGGCGGCGAGTGCCGCCAGCATTAGGCGGCGGCCGGTCCGGTGGGTGGTCATGGTGGTTCCTGTCGAGCGGGATCGGGTGTGACGGTGGTTCGGTATGGACGGCCCCGGCCGTCGACGGTCGGTGGTCCCGCGCGGCGGCGCGTTCCGTCCCGTCGTGCCTGGCCGAGGGGCCGGACTCTCGATCCCGTCGGATCAAGTCGTGAACTGACAATGCGTCAGGATGTTCTCGGGAAATCTCTCGGTGCGGTCCGCCCGGGGTTTCGGGGCTTCCCGGTACCTCCCGGCGGGCTGTCGCGCCGGTCGCTGCCGCCCGGGGGTCAGCGCCGTGCGGCGGCCGTGTCCAGGTCGGCGGTGAACCGTGCGAACTCCTTCCGCCAGCCGAGGCGGACGTTCATCCGGGTGGGCGCGTCGTGCCCGGGGAGGGCGAACGGGAAGGAGCTCCAGAGCAGTTGGCGGCGGACCTCGCCCATGCGGCGTGCCGCGCCCACCCGGTCGAAGCTGTGGACGAGGTCGCCCGGCCGCTGCCCCAGCCCCTTGGCCCTGACCTGGTGGAAGTGGACGGACCGCGCGGTGGCGGTGACGAAGTAGGTGTCGGCGTCGAGGTTGCCGCCGCTGAGCAGGCAGGAGAGCCACGGGTTGTTGTCGAGGAACACGCCGAAGACGGTGAGCGGGGGATCGGTCGGATCCATCTCCCGCACCGCCTGCTCGACCTGCTTGATCGTGGCGGCCTTGCCCACTGCCATCCGTCCGTCCTCCCACCCCGACCGGCCCGGCGTCGGGGCCGGCCCTGTCCGCGACCGATCGGGCGTCGACTGTCGCCCGGGGCGGCCGGGGCGCATCCCGCGCCCCGGCCGTGGCCCAACGTAGGGGCTGCGGGGGCCGGAGCGGATGACGGTCGGCACCGAAAGACTTAAGGAGGTCCGGGACCCTTCGGCCCGCAAGGGCCGGGCCGGTGACCCGGCGGCGGAAGGCGCCGGGGAAGGTATGCGGGCCGTCCGGTGCCGCGTCGGGCCCGTCGGATCGCCCAGTCTCGTCGAATCCCGAGCTCTTCCGCCGGGATTCCCCCGTGCCGCCGTCCGCAAACCGCAGAGCGTGGTCGTTCTCAGCCGCCGGTGTTCACCGCCGGCTTCCGCGTGGCCGGGCGGTGCCGTCGTCCAGATCGGCCTTCTCCGCGCGGCCGGGGGATGTTCCTCCAAAGTCCTGACACACCCGAGGAGTTGACGTCGCCCGATCGCTTCCGAGCCCTGCCCCCGCCGCCCGCCGTCGCGGGCCCCGGCCGACGGGCCGCCGCCCGGGGCCGGGCGCTGGCCGCCGCCCTGCCCGCGGCCCCCTCGGGCGCGAATCACGGATTCGGGGACGAGGGGAGGGGCGGTCACTGCGTGCTACCGTCTGGCTACAGATCAATAGGTGACCCCGGCGGTGCGGCCAACACCCCGGGGTCGGGCACAGGGAGTTGGACCTCCTCATGCACGTGCACTTTATCGCGCCCGAACGCTATGTGCGGGCGTCACACGAGATCGTCCGCCACCCGCGTCTGCGGGCCACGGCGAAGACGCTGCTGCTGTGGGCGCTGTCGCTGCCGCCCGGCAGCCGGGACACCATCCTCACCATCGGCAAACGGATGCCCGAGGGGCGTACGGCCGTTGCCGGTGCGCGGGCGCAGCTGATCGAGGAGGGCTATCTGCACGTCCGGCGCTCCCAGCACCCGACGAAGGGCACGTGGACGACTCGCGTCCTCGTCAGCAGTGTGCCGCTGACGGAGGCGGACGAGATCGAGGCTGCCTGGCGCAGTTCGGTCCGAAACCCGGCACTCGGTGAGAGGGAGGGCCGGGACGTCGGCACTTCCCCCAGGGGGAGAAGAGCGAGGAGAACACCTCCTCCCGCGCGGCGGCGGAGGTGGTCGAGGGTGATGACGTCGACGGGGAGGCCCGGGCCGCTGCGGCTGGACTGCTCGGGCGGCTGACCGCCCGGGACCGCCGCTTGCGGTTGGGGGCGGTCGAAGTCCTGGACCTCGCACCGCTGGTGGCGGGCTGGCTCGCCCGGGATCCGGACGTGGGGCGGCTGCGGGAAGCATTGCTGGGCGGGCTGCCCTCGCACGTGCTCGCGCCGGCGGGCTTCGTGCGGGCGCGCCTGGAGCGGGGGATGCCGGTGGTGGTGGTCGCGGCTGGTGCCGCTGCCGGCGGCGTGGGGGAATGCGCGCGCTGCGCGGATCCGGTGGCGGGTGGGGGCGTGATCTGCCGACGGTGCGCGGGAGTTGCACCTCGCCAGGCCGGGCCCGATGCGGCTGCTGTTGCACGCAACCGGCGAGGCGCTGAACGCGCGCGCGGCCTGCTGCGCGGCGCGGCGGCGTAGCGAGCGTGAATTCGCTGGATTTTCGGACACGTCAGCTCGTTGCGGTCCGTATCGTTTCGGTAGCCGATCGTGTGCGAATGCCTGGTGGTATTGGTGCGGTGGGCGGTGTCGTTGAGGGTTGTGGGTCGGAGGTGGCCGACGTGGCGGAACAGGATGACGGGGCAGGCTTCCAGCGCTCCTTCGGGCGGCAGGTGAAGCTCCTGCGTGAGCGCGGGGGTCTGACCCGGGCCCAGCTGGGCGCGCGGCTGGGGTACGGCGAGGACCAGATCGCCTCGGTGGAGCTCGGCCGGCGGATTCCCCGGCCGGAGCTGATCGAGAAGGCGGATCGGGAGCTGAATGCGGGCGGCGTACTGATCGCGATGAAGGACGAGGTCGCGCGGGCCCGGTACCCCGCGTTCTTCCGGGATGCCGCCAAGCTGGAGGCGGAGGCGGTGGAGTTGCAGTCCTACGACATCCATGTGGCCAAGGGGCTGCTACAAACCGAGGAGTACGCGGCCGTCACGTCGGCGTTCTACGACCCGTACGTCCTGCGCGGGCCGGAGGCCTTCACCTCGTACGTCTCCAGCTGGACGGACTCGGGGGTGAACCAGCTCAGCATGCTCACCCGCTTCGTCGACCTCACCGAACTCACCTCACTCCGGCAGACGGACGGCGGCGCGAGCGCGTGGTGCACGGTGGGATTCCGTTCCCGGGACGAGGCGGGATCGGCGCGACTGCTCAGCAGTTGGTTGACCGGCTCCAGCAGCAAGGAGAGCAGCCTCGTGCTCGGGCACTCGGGCGTGGAGGTCTGGATCGACCACACCGCCATGACCGGGTTCGCTGCCCGGGAGGGCGAGTTGCTCGCTGCCTTCGGCAACGACGGCCGGACCGCGCGGAAGGTTGCCCACTACCGCCCGCTCTACGCCAGTCTGCTCTCCGACCGGCCCGACCCGGTGCTCGGCTTCGACGCCGCGGCGACGATCATGGCGATCCATCTCGCGGCGCCGGAGGCTCGGTAGGCGCCGGGCTGTCGGTTCGTTCGGGAGCCTCAGCGAACGATCCCTGAGCTGGGAAGACAGTGACAAGCGGGCGAGAGGGCCCGGTTCGGACAGTGTCCGAACCGGGCCCTTTTGCGTGTGTGTGGGGGTGGGTTGGGGGCTGAGCGAAGGGAACTGATGGTCTGATGAGCTGATTGACAGTCTGCAAAACCATCAGTCATGCTGACTTTCAAGAATGGTGATGCACAGAGAGGGTGGCAGCTCATGGGGCACCGGTACGCGTTCCTCTTCCCCGGGCAGGGCAGCCAGCACGTGGGCATGGGGGCCGACCTGTACGAGCGGTCGCCCTTCTTCGGACAAGTGCTGCGACGGGCCGGGGCGATGGTCGGGCAGGACATCGAGGAGGCGGTGCTGGTCGGTCCGGCCGAACGGCTGACCGAGACGGTGCCGACCCAGTTGTCCGTGCTGGCGCTGTCCTGCGCGCTGACGGCCGAGTTGGACCTGCTCGGGCTGGCGCCGGCCGTGGTGGCCGGGCACAGCCTGGGGGAGTACTCGGCGTTGGTGGCGGGCGGTTGGCTCGACCTGGACGACGCGTTGGTGGTGGTCGCCAACCGGGCGGCCGAGATGACGGACTGCTGTGTCGCCACGCCGGGGGCGATGGCCGCCGTGCTGGGGATGGACCCGGCGACGGTGCGGATGGCCGCCGCCGGGATGTCCGGCACGGTGGTGGTCGCCAACGCCAACAGCCCGCGCCAGTCGGTGGTTTCCGGGGAGAGCGAGGCCGTCCGGCTGCTGTCCGGGGTGCTGCTGGAGCGGGGCGCCAAGGCGGTGATCCCGCTGGAGGTGCACGGCGCCTTCCACTCGCCGCTGATGGCGCAGGCGGAGGACCGGCTGGCCCCGCTGATCTCCGACCTGCCGCTGCACTCCGGCCACACCCCGCTGATCAGCAGCATCACCGGTCAACTGGTCACCGACCTCGACTCCTACCGCCGCCTGCTGGCCCGTCAGATCGCCGCCCCCGTCGAGTGGGTCGGCGTGATGGAGACGCTGCGCGCGGAGGCCGTGGACACCTGCATCGAGGTCGGTCCGGGCACCGTACTGCGCGGCCTGCTGCGGCAGTTCGACCGCAAGGCGGTCTCCGCCTCCTGCGCCGGGTGGGGCGACGCGATGGCCCTCACCGTGGGCGACGAGCACCTGCTGGTCGCCTAGCACCTGGCCCGACCGGCCGTAAAGAGCACTGAGCACCGATTACTTCACCGACCGAGAGGGACAAGGAGAGCGCGATGCGTCGAGTCGCGATCACGGGCCTGGGGGTCCTGGCCCCCAATGGCATCGGAAAGAAGGACTTCGCCGAGGGTCTCTGGGGGGGCCGCAACGGCGTCTCCCGCATCGGCTCCTTCGATGCCGCGGGATTCAACTCGCAGATCGCCGGCCAGTTGCCGCCGGTGGTACTGCCCGGCAGCCCGGCCGAGGAGCCGGACGGGGACGACCGGGTGGTCCGGATCGCCCTGGCCGCCGCGTACGAGGCGATGGCCGACGCCGGACTGGACGGAACGGGCGACGTCGACCCGTTCCGCACCGGTGTGGTGATCGCCAACGCGATCGGCGGCACCAAGTTCATGACCGAGCACTTCCCGGGCCTGACGGCGGGCGGCACCGGCCCGATCGACGTGGCCGCCGCGCACCGCCGGCTGCACCTGTCCGCGACCTTCAACACCCCGACCGCCGCGGTCGCCGACGCCTTCGGCCTGTACGGCCCGGCGGTCACCCTGACCACCGGCTGCACCGGCGGCAACGACGCGGTGGGCTTCGCGTTCGACGCCATCCGCCGCGGTGACGCCGACGTGATGGTGGCCGGGGCCGCCGAGGCGCCGATCACCCCGTTCGTGGTCGCCTGCTTCGACGTGATCGGCGCGCTGTCGGTGCGCAACGACGACCCGGAGCACGCCTCCCGGCCGTTCGACCGGTTCCGGGACGGCTTCGTGCTGGCCGAGGGCGCGGGCATCGCGGTGCTGGAGGAGTGGGAGCACGCCCGCAAGCGCGGCGCCGTGATCCTCGGGGAGGTGCTCGGCTTCGGCAGCAGCGCCAACGCCTTCCACATGACCGACCTGGCCGAGCACGGCACCGACCTCGCGCGCTCCTTCCAACTCGCATTGGACGACGCCAGGTTGCCCGCCGAGCGGATCGGCTACGTGAACGCCCACGGCTCCTCGACGCCGCAGAACGACGTCTGCGAGACCAACGCCGTCAAGCTGGTGCTCGGTGAGCAGGCGTACCGGACGCCGGTCAGCTCGATCAAGTCGATGGTCGGCCACGCGCTGGCCGCCGCCAACGCCCTGGAGTTCGTGGCCTGCGTGCTCGCGCTGAACGAGCACCGGCTGCCGCCCACGGTCAACCACGCCGAGCCCGGCGAGCACTGCGACCTCGACTACATCCCGAACACCGCCCGCGAGGCGACCGTGGACGCCATCGCCAGCCTCTCCAGCGGCTTCGGCGGCATCCACTCGACGGTCGTCCTCGGCCGCGCCTGAGCCACCCAACGGAAAGAGAGGACACGAGATGCGCAAGGTCGTCATCACCGGGGTGGGGCTGGCTCTCCCGGGCGCCCGGACCGCGGAGCAGTTCTGGGAGTTGGTCGGCGCGGCCCGCCCGGCGGTCAGCGAGATCGACCGCTTCCCGACCGAGCAGTACACCGCGCACCGCGCCGGCGTCGCCGGGGACGAGGCGGTCGCCTCGATCCCGCTGCGGCTGCGCAAGCGGATGGACCGCTTCTGCCAGCTGGCCCTGGTCGCGGCGCAGGACGCGCTGGCCGCCTCCGGCCTGGACCCGGCCGAGGCCCCCGAGGGGGTCGGCGTCTACCTGGGCAACATGTTCGGTGGCTGGGAGATCACCGAGGAGAGCATGCGCCGGCTCTGCCAGGTCGGCTACACCGGCGTCAGCCCGTACATCGCCTCCGCCTGGTTCCCGACCGCCCCGCAGGGCCAGATCAGCATCAAGTGGGGGATCAAGGGCTTCTCCAAGACCGTCGCGGCGGACACCGCCAGCGCCGCCGTGGCGATCGGCTACGCGGTGCGGGCGATCGCCGAGGGCCGTGCGGACGCGATGCTGGCCGGTGGCGCCGAGGCGCCGGTCACGCCGTACACCTACACCTTCTGCGAGACCAGCGGGCGGCTCACCCCGGGCGACTACCGGCCGTTCGGCGCCGGCGCGGACGGCTACCTGGTGGGCGAGGGTGCGGTGGTCTTCACCCTGGAGGCCGAGGAGAGCGCCAGGGCGCGCGGCGCCGAGATCCTCGCCGAGGTCGCCGGGTTCGCCGCCGGGCACGCAGGCTCGGACCAGGTCTTCGGCCGCACCGGCACCGATGTGCTGACCCACGTGGCGCAGACCGCGCTGAAGGAGGCCGAGGTCGCCCCGCAGGACCTCGACCTGATCGCCCTGGACGCGCAGGGCACGGTCTACGCCGACGCCGGCGAGGTCCGGGCGGTGCAGGACCTGCTCGGCGCGGGCGCGGTCGACCGGGTGCCGTGCACCACCGTCAAACCGGTCACCGGCCACCTGCTCGGCGCGGCCCCGGCCGT
Source organism: Kitasatospora sp. NPDC001159 (assembly GCF_053598235.1). Lineage (NCBI taxonomy): Bacteria > Bacillati > Actinomycetota > Actinomycetes > Kitasatosporales > Streptomycetaceae > Kitasatospora > Kitasatospora sp. NPDC001159. The sequence goes on along the minus strand of NZ_JBSFJV010000099.1, from coordinate 17,895 downwards.
GGACCTGCTGGCCGCGCTGCTGGCGATCCGCAACGGGGCGGTGCCGCCGGTGGCGGGGATCACCGCGGGGGAGCGGGAGGCCACCGAGCTCGACCTGATCGTCGACGCCCCCAGGGTGCGGCGGGTACGCACCGCGCTGGTCAACGCGCGCGGCGCGGACGGCACCGTGGCGGCCCTGGTGCTGCGCGGGCCCGCCGGCGACGTGAACTGACGAAACGTCAGAAGGAACCACATTCAACCAGTCGAGGGAGAAACCGAGATGAGTACCCAGACCCTGTCCACCTTCGACCGCCTGAAGGCCGTGCTGGTGGAACTCGGCATCGAGGCCGAGGAGATCGTCCCGGAGGCGCAGCTGCGCGCCGACCTGGACATCGACTCCGCCGAACTGGTCGAGACCGTCGCCTCGTTGGTGGGCGGCCAGGCCCCCGACGGCAAGGCGCTGAAGAACGTCCGTACGGTCGCCCAGCTGGTCGAGTTCCTGGACGGCCGGATCTGAACTGCGGCCCGCCCGCCCGGTGGGCGAGACCGTCGACAGGCGAGGAGAGGAGGCGTGATGACAGAGCACGAGGGCCCACCGCCTGCGGTGCCCGGGCTCCGGCTGATCGACCTGAGCGTCATCGTCCAGGACACCCCGAGCGAGGCGACCCCGGTCGAGGTCGAGGTGCTCGACCACGAGACCGGTGCCGTCGTGCTCGGACTCGGTCCGGACGCGTTCCCAGACGGCATGGCGGTCTCCAACGAGACCGTCACGCTGACCACCCACACTGGGACGCACATGGATGCGCCCCTGCACTACGGGCCGGAGTCCGGCGGTGCGCCCGCGAAGAGCATCGACCAGGTCCCCCTGGAGTGGTGCTACGGGCCGGGCGTGCGCCTGGACGTCCGTCATGTGCCGGTCGGCAGCGCGATCACGGTGGACCACCTGATCGCCGCGCTGGACGAGGCCGAGCACGAACTGTCCCCGGGCGACATCGTGTTGCTCTGGACCGGCGCCTCGAAGCACTGGGGCACCGCGGAGTACCTCACCGAGTACGCCGGCCTCTCCGGGAAGGGCACCGCCTTCCTGGTGGAGCGCGGGGTCAAGGTGATCGGCATCGACGCCTGGGGGCTCGACCGCCCGATGGCCGCGATGGTCGAGGAGTACCACCGCACCGGTGACCGCGAGGTCCTGTGGCCCGCCCACATCTACGGGCGGATCAACGAGTACCTGCAGCTGGAGAAGTTGAACCGGCTGGAGGAACTGCCCGGCGCGACCGGCTTCATGGTGACCTGCTTCCCGGTCGCCGTGGCGGGCGCGGGCGCGGGCTGGACCAGGGTGGTCGCGATGGTCGGCCCGACCGGGCAGGCCCCCGCGCACCCCGCCGGCCCCGCCTGGCCCGCCGCCGGGCCGGACGGGCGACAGCCGGACGGGCGAGAGGCGGACTGAGCCGTGGTGGTCCGCTTGGGGGTCGACGTCTCGGACGTCGCGGACTGGGCGGTACGGCTGCGGCGCACCCCGCAGGTGGCCGCGGTGGCGTTCACCGAGCGAGAGCTCGCCGCCACCGCGGCCGACCCGCGTGCGCTCACCGAGGTGTGGGCGGTCAAGGAGGCCGTGCTCAAGGCGCTCGGGACGGGCTTCGACGGAGTCGGCTGGCGCGGGATCGAGGTGGCGCCGCCCAGGGGCGGGGCCCGGGTGGTCCGGATCGCGGGCGGCCGCCACCCGCCGGGCTTTCCGCGGGTGCTGTGCGGCGCGGTGCGGGAGGTCGGGGCCTCGGTGCTGGCGGCGGTGGTCGCGGCCCCGGGCCTCGGCCACCGCCCGCCGCCACGGCTGCGGGCCTCCCTGGTGGCGGTTCCGGACGGCCTGCCGCGCCGGGAGCGGCAGTTGGCCCACTCGGCGGCCGCCCGGCTGGCCGGACGGCGGGCCTGGGAGGATCTGTGCGCGGGCGTCGGCCGGACGGCCGGGCGCACCCGTTGGGGCCGTACCGAGGCGGGCGCGCCGGTGCTGCGCACGGTGGACGGGCGGCGCGTCCCGGTGGCGCTGGCCCACGGTGCCGGGCTGGCGGCCGCCCTGGTGGCGCTGCCCGCTGCCCGGGAGCCGCAGGAGCCGGCGAGGACCGGGCCCGGCGATTCGGGCACGGGGTCTGGAAAATCATCTCTAGAGCTGACTATCATCGCGCATGACAATCTGCTCAAGGAGGTGACGGTCCATGCCTGAGACGGCGGACACCGCCACGGCCCGGCGGCCCGAGCCCGGACCCGGCCGGCTGCTGCGCCTGGCGGCCGACCGGTTCTCCGACCGGCTGGCCGAGGCGCTCGCGGACCGCGGCGTGCGGCCCAAGGACCACGCCGTGCTGGCCACCCTGGTGGCCCAGGGCCCCAGCGCCCAGCAGGCCCTCGGCGAACAGCTCGGGATCGACCGGACCAGCATGGTCGGGCTGATCGACCAGCTGGAGGAGCAGGGCTGGGTGGTGCGCCGGCGCAACCCGGCCGACCGGCGCGCCTACCGGATCGAGCTGACCGAGTCGGGCGTCCGGCTCGCCGCCGAACTCGCCGCGCTGGAACGGCAGGTGGACGAGGACCTGCTGGCCGGCCTGGCCGCCGCGGACCGCGGCGCGTTGGAGCGACTGCTCGACCTGCTGGCGGTGTGACGAAGGCCCCCGGCGGCATGCCGAAGGCCCGGCGCATGGACGCCGGGACACGTAAAGCTCACAAGCACCGAAGGCTCAGAAAGGGAAGCTCGGCACCGAGACGGCCGAGGCGCGGTAGACCTCGGCCCCCGGACACGCGGCCTGGACGGTGTGTCCGCCGTCCGCGGTCGGCAGGGTGACCAGCACCGGCTCGTGGCCGAACCGCCGGTGCGCCAGCTCCACCCAGTCCACGGCCGGCCAGGCGCCGGAGGGCAGCCGCCCGACGGCATGGCGGCGCAGCAGCGCGAGTTGCTCGGAGCCCTGGTGCCAGGCCGTCAGCGCCCGGGTGCCGCTCGGGCCGGTCGGTGGCGCGAAGCGGGTGCGCAGGGCGCGGTGCGCACCGGGTCGTACCGTCCGGCCGCCGGAGCCGGGCCCCGGCGGGCGGCCAAGCCGGGCGGCCATCGCCTTGAGGAAGGCGTCCTCCAGGGCGGCGCCGGGCGTTTCCCGGCCGCTCACCCCGAAGCTCGCCGCCTCGCCGTCGCCGCGGTGCATCACGACCATGCCGAGCGCGAAGCCGACCGAGGTCCACAGGAACGCCTCCGCCGTCAGCCCCTGCGCGGGCAGCGCCCGGCGGACCTCCTCCGGCAGCCGGTCGGACAGCAGCACGGTGGCGTCGGCCAACCGGGTGTGCGGGTGGCGCCACCAGCGGGCCGCGACGTCCAGCGCGAGCACCTCGGCGAGCACCGGGCCGGGTGTGGCGGCGCCGGCCAGGACGGGTTCGCGCACGGCGGCGGGGACGGGGGCGGAGAAGAAGATCCGGGCCGGAACGAGGTAGCGCAGCCCGCTGACCGCGCCGACGCCGGAGAGCGCGGGAAGCGGCGTGGCGGCGCTCGGTTCGGCGCCGGGTTCGGATCCGCCGGGGACGAAGTCCGCGGGGCGCAGCGCCCGGACCGGTCCCGACCCGACGGCTGTCGGGCCGTTGGCGGCGTCCTGCAGCGCGCGGGCCGCGTGGTAGCGGGCGAGCGCGCCGCGCCGGGCCTGCGCCTCGGTGAACCCGCAGGTGGAGACCGACATGGGGTGGGGGCCGCCGAGGTCGGTCACGGTCGCGCCGTGCACGGCGCCGTGCACCACGGACGTCCAGACGGTCTCCTCGGCGGTCGTCGTCATCCTGGGCCTTCCTTTCCCCCTGCCTTCCGGACCTCAGTGTGCGGGGGCGGTCGACGGGGGTTCCATCCCCAGAACTGTGCAGGGCGGTCCGGCCCGTCTGCCCCGACCTGCGTACTCCGCCCGGTCCTGTCGGCGTCTAGTTCGGCTCAAGCTCCCAGGCCCCGGGCTTCCTTACGCTGCGATCAGCACAGCAACGGCAAGTGGGTGCTGGAGCAAGGGGGAAGAGCAAGGGATGAGCAGGCCGACCGGAGCAAGAGGCGGGGAAGCACCGCTGGTCCGCCGCCGCCTGGTCGAGGGCGGGCGGCACATCTCGTGGACGGCCGGCGGCGAGGGCCCGGCGCTGCTGGTCCTGTCCGGCTGGGTCTCGCACCTGTCGGTGGACTGGTCGGTCGGGCCGGTGGGTGACTTCCACCGCTCGCTGGCCGAGTCGTTCCGGGTGATCCGCTACGACCCGCCCGGGGTGGGGATGTCCGCCGAGGAGGAGCCGGACTTTTCCCGGGAGCGTCAACTCGCCGACCTGGCAGCGGTGGTGGACGCGTGCGCGGAGGAGCGGGTGATCGTGTTGGCGAGCGGGCTGGCCGGTCCGCTGGCCCTGCTGTTCGCCTCGCGGTACCCGGACCGGGTGAGCCGGCTGGTGCTGTTCGGCACCGCGCCGTCCTTCACCGCGGACCGCGACCACCCGGACGGGCTGGCGAACGACCTGCCCGGCGCGGTGGAGCGGCTGGTCCGGGCGGACTGGCACCTCGGCTCCCGGCTGGTGGCCGAGCTGCTGCTGCCGGGGACGAGGCCGGACGAGGTCCGCTGGTACGCCGACTACCAGCGGATGTGCGCCCAGCCGGAGGCCGCCGCCGCTCTGTTCCTGGACTCCTGCGCGCTGAACGCGTGGTCGGAGCTGGCCGAGGTGGCCGTTCCCACGCTGCTGCTGCGCCGGGAGGACAGCTACCTGTGTCCGGCGGCGGTCGCCCGCCGGATGGTGGAGGCGCTCCCGGAGGCGGTGAGCCGGACCCTGCCGGGCGGGGCCTCGCTGCCGTACTTCACCGACCCGGAGGCGGTGCTGGCCGAGCTCGCGGCGTTCGCCAACCCCGGTCGGGGGTTGTTGACCGACCGCGAGCTGGCGGTGATCGGCCGGGCCCGGGACGGGCTCTCCAACCGGGCGATCGCCCGGATCCTGGGGATCTCGGAGCACACGGCGGCCCGCCACCTGGCCAACATCAACGTCAAGTTGGGGGTGAACAGCCGGGGCATGGCGGTGGCCAGGGCGATGGAACTGGCCCTGATCTGACCCGGCCGCCGGGTCGCCCGGGATGCTTGTATCCGATATAGTAAACGCGCATAGTAAGTGGAGAGAGGGGCCCACCTATGTGGGAAATCCAGTACGTGCAGACCTACGTGCAGACCACGGAGGGAAAGTGAGCACCGCCATGAACCAGTCCGCAGTGCAGAACCAGCCGGAGGCCGACTTCGAGCGGCCCGCCAAGCCGGCCGAGAGCCCGGGCTTCCTGCTCTGGCGCGTCACCCTCTCCTGGCAGCGGGCGATCGCCGCGGCCCTCAAGCCGCACGACCTGACGCACGTGCAGTTCGTGCTGCTGGCGGGCGCCGGCTGGCTCGGCGCCCAGGAGGGCCCGCCCACCCAGCGCCACCTGGCCGACCACTCCGGCACCGACCCGATGATGACCAGCCAGGTGCTGCGCACCCTGGAGAGCAAGGGCCTGGTCGAGCGGATCCCGGACCTGGTGGACACCCGCGCCAAGCGGGTGCAGGTCACCGAGGCCGGGGCCGCGCTGCTGGAGAAGGCGATGTACGCGGTGGAGAAGGCCGACGCCGAGTTCTTCGCCCCCGTCCCGCGCAACGCCGCGCTCGCCGTGCTGTACGCGCTCTCCGACGAGTGGGGCCAGCCGCTCGCGGCCGGACTGCCCAGCAACCGCAAGGAGGACTGAGCCATGGCCACGGAGGCGGCGGCCCTGCACCTGACGGACATCCGGCTGCCCGCCCGGGAGCCGTTCGACTTCCGGGCCTCGCTCGGCTTCATCGGCTCCTTCCCGGCGATGGCCGGCCAGCAGGGCACCGCGCAGGCGGCGCTCACGCTGGCCGTCCGGGAGGCCGGGACGACCCTGGGCGTGCGCCTGACGGCGGCGCCCGGGGCGTCCGGGCTGGACGGCCGGCTCGCCGCCGGGCAGCCGATCACCGCCGAGGCCGTGGCGGCGGTCGCCGACCGGATCGACTTCTACCTCGGGCTCTCCGACGACCTGACCGAGTTCTACCGGCTGGCCCGGCAGGACGGGCCGTTCGCCCGGGTGGTTGAGCGGCTGCACGGCTACCACCAGGTCAAGTTCCCCTCGCCGTTCGAGCTGCTCTGCTGGGCGATCCTGTGCCAGCGGGTGCCGATGCCGGTGGCCCGCCAGATGAAGCGGGCACTGGTCGAGGCGGTCGGCAACCGGATCGACGTGGGCGACGAGCGGCTCTGGGCGTTCCCGGACGTCGACCAGCTGGCCCGCTTCGAGGAGGCGGAGCTGGTCGCCCTGATCGGCAACCAGCGCAAGGCGAGCTACCTGCACCGCTCGGTGCGGCTCTGGGCGGAGCTGGACGAGCGGTTCCTGCGCACCGGGCCGTACCAGGAGGTCCGCGAGCAGCTGCTGAAGCTGCCCGGGATCGGCGAGTGGTCGGCGTCCTTCCTGCTGATCCGCGGGCTCGGACGGATGGAGCGGATCGTGCTCGACAAGGAGATGGGCCGGGCGGTCCAGCGGGTCTACGGCCGTCCCGTCGACGAGGCGGAGTTCCAGAAGCTGGCCGAGCACTACGGGCCGTGGCAGGGCTACTGGGGGCACTACCTGCGCGTCGGCGGCTGACCGAAAGGCACGACGTCGCGCACCCGGCGTCCAGCACACAACAGAGCGCCCCACCGCGGTCGGACCGCAGTGGGGCGCTCTGGGTTTGACGCTCGATCAGCGCTTGGCCGGCTTGCGCAGTCCGACCAGGGCGGTCAGCGCGCCGGCCACGGCCAGGGCGGCCGCGGTGGCCATGCCCCAGCGGTCCCCGGCCAGCAGCGCCTGGGTGTCGGGGTGCCCCGAGCCGGCCAGGTGGTGCGCCCGGGAGGCGGCCACGGTGGAGATCACGGCCAGGCCGATCGCCCCGCCGATCTGCTCGCAGGTGCTGAGCAGGCCGCCGGCGGCGCCCTGGTCCTGGTCGGCGACGTTCTCCGTCGCGGCCAGGTTGATCATCACGATCGCCACCACACCGCTGAAGTTCACCACCACGGTGCAGGCCGACACGAAGGGCTGGGTGCCGCTGGTCGGCAGGGTGGCCAGCACCCCGGTGGCGGCAGCCTGGAACAGTGCGCCGATGATCAGCACCCGGGTCGCGCCGAACTTCCGGGCCAGCGGCTCGGAGGCCGCGCCGGCCGCCAGCCCCGCCACCCCGGCGCCCGCGAAGGTCAGGCCGGTGCGCAGCGGGGAGAAGGCCATCACGTCCTGCAGGAACAGGGTGACGGTGTACACCAGGCCGAAGAACGAGCCCATCATCAGCACATTGGCCAGGTTGGCCACCACCAGCCGGCGCAGCTTCAGCAGGCCGAGCGGCAACACCGGTTCGGTGCTGCGCAGTTCGACCGCGGCGAAGGCCAGTCCACCGACCGCGGCCAGGGCCAACGCGCCCAGCACCCGGGTGGAGGTCCAGCCGGTCACGCTGCTCTCGGAGAGCGCGAAGACCAGGGCCACCACCGAACAGGTGATCAGGACGGCGCCGGGCAGGTCCATCCGGCGCGGCCGGCGGCCGTCCCGGCCGGGGCCGAGCAGCCGGGCGGCGAGCACGGCGAGCACGGTGCCGATCGGCACGTTGATCCAGAACACCCAGGACCAGTTCAGGTACTGGGTGATGACGCCGCCGCCGACCACGCCGGAGACGAAGCCTGCGCCGAGCACCGCGCCCCAGGCGCCCATCGCCTGCTGGCGCTCCTTCTCACCGGTGAAGGTGGTGGTCAGGGTGGCCAGCGCGGCGGGGGTGACGGCCGCCGCGCACAGGCCCTGGACGGCCCGCAGGGCGATCAACTGCCCCGGCGAGTCGGCGAGTCCGGCCAGTAGGGAGGCGCCGGTGAAGCCGACGAGGCCGAGCACCAGCAGACGCCGGCGCCCGTAGAGGTCGGCGAGCCGTCCGCCGACGATCAGGAAGCCGCCGAAGGCGAGGACGTACGCGGTGACCACCCAGACCAGGTCCCCGGCGCCGAAGCCGAGGTTGTCCTGGATCACGGGCAGTGAGACGTTCACGATGGAGAAGTCCAGCGACATCATGAATTCGCTGAGGCAGAGCAGGAGCAGGACGATCCCGTTGGCCGCCCGGTGGCCGGGGCCGGCCGGGGCGGCGGGCGACGGCACCCCGGGAGGCGCCGTCTCCGTGGAAGTCCTGGACTCGATGATGGACACGTGCGCCTCCTGGGGTGAGGAAGGGATCGGGTCAGGCCGCCGCGATCTCGGCGAGGCGGGCGACGGTGGCCGGGATGTCGGCGGTGACGGCCGGGCCGACGTGCGGGGCGGCCTCGGCGGCGGCCGGGCCGGTGATCTCGACCCGGTGGGTGATCTTGGTGCGGCCGTCCGCCTGCGCCTCCAGGATGTGGATGAAGTGCAGGACCAGGCCGTTGACCACGGTCTCGTCGGTGAAGCGCTTGTTGGGCTCGGCCTCGATCAGGGTGAACGGGAAGCCGTCCTGGCCCTTGGGCTTCAGGTGGCCCTTGGTGCCCACCTCGAACGGGCCGTGCAACTCGATCGCGTCCAGGCCCTGGTCCCAGCTCTCCCACTTGGTGGTGTCGCTGTAGAGGGCCCAGACCGCCTCAGGGGTGACGTCGGCGATCACGCTGTGCTCGTACTCCCACATGGGGGAAGTCCTTTCGTCGGTGATAAGGGATTCGCATCGATGATTCGCATCGATCCGGCAATTTGTTGCCCGGCAATTCTTCACCGGCTTTTGCGGGACCCCCTCGAATCCCGCTTGAACGCCGCTTGAGCGCCTTCGCCGGCGACTTCTGTATGCGGGCATATCGACTGCTCAGAGGCGGTAAGCGCGCCGATCCGGCGTCGGTATGCAGCGGGTCGCCAGAGCTTGACCGGAGCGCTGCATGGTTTTGGGGATGGTCCGCTCGAATTCCAGTGCGGAGTATGGGGGTTGTTCGGCGTCGACCGCCGAGAAATCCGAACGGCGCCATCCAGTGGAGCGAGGTCAGTTGCGATGAAACGGCGTCACCTGTTCGAGTTCGAGGATCTGTCCTGGTTTCCCGCGGTGCTGCGGAACCCGATCACCGACCTGCTGCGCGAGGCCATCGTGCTGCGCGGCGACGTGTACGCGCCGGTGGTGCCACTGCTGGCCAAGCTGGTCCGCGAGCACGACATCAGCCGGATCGTCGACCTGTGTTCGGGCGGCTCCGGCCCCTGGACGGTGTTGAAGAGCCGGCTGGCCGAGGAGGACGCCGACGTCGAGCTGGTCCTCACCGACAAGTACCCCAACCGGGAGGCGCTGGCCGCGGCGGTCCGCACGATCGGCGACGGCCGGACCCGCTTCGAGACGCAGTCGGTCGACGCGACCGCGGTGCCCGAGCGGCTGTCCGGACTGCGCACCCTGTTCACCGGCTTCCACCACCTGCGGCCGCACACCGCCCGCCAGGTGCTGAAGGACGCCTACCGGCGGCGCGAGGCCGTCGCCGTGTTCGAGTTCACCGAGCGGCGCTGGGCGCCGATCCTGCTCACCGTCCCGCTCGGCCCGCTGCTGGTCTGGGGATGGGCGGCCCGGCTGCGGCCGGTCAGTTACAGCCGGCTGTTCTTCAGCTACCTCGTGCCGCTGGTGCCGCTCGCGTTCATGTGGGACGGCATCGCTTCCAACCTGCGCACCTACACGACTGAGGAGCTTCGAGAGATGGTGCACGACCTCGATGCGTCGGACTACTCCTGGGAGACCGGCGCCCTGTTGCCCGAGGGTCGTGGCGGACCGCCGGTCACCTACCTGATCGGTCGGCCCGTCGGCATCGAGGGCGGGAAGGGGGCGGACCGATGACCATCGCCCCGGAGCGGCGGGCCGCCGCCCGCCCCGCGAAGACCTGGGCGGTCGCCACCGGCGGCTCCCCGCTCGGTGTGGCGCGCGGCTTCTCCAAGAACCCGATCACCCTGCTCACCGACGTGTTCCAGCAGTACGGCGACGCCGTCAAGGTGCGCTTCCTGGCCAACCAGTACTTCTACTTCCTCTCCAACCCGGACCACATCCGGCACGTGCTGGCCACCAACTCGGCGAACTACAGCAAGGCCCCGCACCCGGCCTTCCTGCTGCTCGGCCGGGTCATGGGCAAGGGCCTGGTGACCAGCGACGGAGACCTCTGGCAGCGTCAGCGCCGGCTGATCCAGCCCGCGTTCACCAAGCAGCGGGTCGCCACCTACGGCGACATGATGACCGGCGCGACGCTGCGGATGCTGGACCGCTGGCGCGAGCGCGGCAGCCGCGGCGACGACAGCCCGGTCAACGTCGACGCCGAGATGATGCGGCTCACCCTGGACATCGTCGGCCAGACGCTGTTCAACATGGACATCATCAACGAGGCCGGCAAGGTCGGGACGGCCTTCAGCGAGGTCAGCGAGCAGTTCGCCAAGCTGCTCGGCAACCCCTTCGGCCCGCTGATGGTCAACATGCCCTTCCTGCCGAGCGTCAAGCGGTTCAACGCCAACGTCGCCGAGCTGGACGAGGTCATCCACGACATCATCGCCAGCCGCCGCGAGCACCCCGTCGACACCGGGGACCTGCTCTCCCTGCTGATGGCCGTCACCGACGAGGACGGCGGCGTCGGGATGAGCGACCAGCAGTTGCGCGACGAGGTCATGACCCTGCTGCTGTCCGGCCACGAGACCACCGCCGACGCGCTGACCTGGACCTTCCACCTGCTCGCCGAGCACCCCGAGGTGCTGGAGCGGCTGGAGGAGGAGGTCGACACCCAGCTGTCCGGCCGCACCGCCACCGTCGCCGACCTGCCGAACCTGCCGTACAGCAGGATGGTGATCCAGGAGGCGATGCGGCTCTACCCGGCGATCTACCTGCTGGCCCGCTGGGGCAACGGCCCCGACGAGGTGGGCGGCCTGCCGCTGCCGAAGGACGCCAGCATCACCATCTGCCCCTGGGTGGTGCACCGCCACCCCGACTACTGGCCCGACGCCGAGCGCTTCGACCCGGAGCGGTTCACCCCGGAGAACCAGGCCAAGCAGCACCACTACGCCTACGTCCCGTTCAGCGGCGGCCAACGCCAGTGCTTGGGTGTGCACTTCGCGCTGATGGAGGCGCAGCTCCTGCTCACCACCGTGGTGCAGCAGTTCCGAATGCGGTCCGTGCCGGGCCACCGGGTGGTCGCCGGCCCGGTGATGACCCTCCGCCCCGAGGGCGGCCTGCCGATGTACGCCGAGCCGCGCAGCACGTCCTGACGGTGTGTCAGTGGAACCGAAGCCGCCGCAGCTTCCCAGCCTGTGAACGTCCGATTGGAGACCCGAGCATGACCGCGCCCGCCACCACGCAGCCGTACCCGCAGAAGTACACCACCCCGTTCATCCTGTATCCGCCGGCGCTCTGGGAGAACCGCTCCGGCCAGGAGTTCCTGCCGCAGCTGGCGCTCGACCAGACGGGCCAGGACTACGTGATGTACCTGTCGATCCCGTTCTGCCGGGTGCGCTGCTACTCCTGCCCGTACTTCGTCGACCAGCTCTCCCCGCACGACCCGCGCAACAAGGAGGCGCGCTTCGTCGACGCGGTCGTCGCCGACCTCGAGCGCTGGGCGTCCTACAAGCGCTTCCAGACCGGCAGCCTGCGCGCCATCTACATCGGCGGCGGCACCGGCTCGCTGCTCAAGACCGCGTACCTGAAGCGGATCCTGGACACCATCTTCGCCAACTACCCGGTGGCCAAGGACTACGAGCTCACCCTTGAGGGCAACGCCCGCGACTACACCCCGGACAAGCTGGACTACGTCGCCGACTCGTACATCAACCGGGTCAGCCTCGGTGTGCAGTCCTTCGACGAGAGCATCCTGCGGATCATCGGCTCCCCGCACGCCGCCCAGGAGTCCGTCAAGACCATCAACGAGCTGTCCTCGCGCGGCTTCAGCAACATCCAGATGGACATGATGTACAACCTGCCGGGCCACCGGCGGGAGATCTGGCAGCGCGACCTGGAGGTGCTGCGCGACCTCGACGTCAAGCACCTGACCACCTACCTGTACCGGATCCACCCCGGCACCCCGCAGGACAAGTTCATCAAGATGGGCAAGGTCGCCCCGCTGGTGGACAAGGAGTCGGAGTACGTCCGCAACATGTACCGGGACCTGGTCGAGGCCACCGAGAACATGGGCTTCCACAACTACATGTTCGACCACTTCTGCCGGCCGGGCTGGGAGAACGTCTACAACGAGTGGACCTTCCTGCGGAACAACGTCGAGATCCTCGGCGTCGGCCCGAGCGCCTACAGCTTCATCAACGACTACCGGGTCGGCGGCCGCAAGGACGTCGAGGGCTACATCGCCGCCGTCAACCGCGGCGAGCACTTCATCTCGGCCGTCTCCTCCCAGCTGAGCCCGCGGGTCCGCAAGGAGCGCTACGTGATGAACATCCTGCAGGCCTTCGCGGTCGACCTGAAGGAGTACGAGTTCCAGTTCGGCTCCAGCTTCCTGGAGGACTTCAAGCCCGAGGTCGAGCGGATCCTCAGCCGCGGCCTGGCCGAGCTCGCCGACGACAGGTTCACGCTCACCCAGCTGGGCCGCGAGTGGCACATGAACGTGATGCTCGAGTTCACCAACCCGGACTTCTGGGGCGAGACCACCGCGCTGGAGCACCCGCACTGGGCCATGAACACCCCGATGGTCGACCTGTTCGCCGGCCGCCGCGAGGACTGGCTCGGCGCCTGAGACCCGCCCGAACGCACAACAGCCCAAGGAGCAAGCAGAGATGACCACCGTCAGCCCCACGGCCGGGCTCACCATCGACACCCACCCCGGGTTCGCCCACCGCACCGTGCAGACCCTCGTGATCGAGGCCCCGCTGGACGCCGTCTACGGGGCGCTGTTCGAGGTCCGCGAGTGGCCCCAGTACCTGCCGCACGTGCAGGAGATCGACGTCCGCTACGACGACGGGCGCTACCAGGAGTTCTTCATGACGGTCGCCTCGGAGACCGACGGCTCCCAGCTGCGGGTCCGCTCGATCCGCAACTGCCGCCCGGGCGAGATCGAGTTCTTCCAGCCCGAGCCGCCGGAGTTCCTCAAGCACCACGGCGGGATCTGGCGCTTCACCCAGGCCGCCGACAACCCGGAGCACACCCACGTCGAGGTCACCCACGTGTGGAACCTCCACGAGGAGGTCGCCCCGCTGGTCTACCCGGCCACCGGCGAGGCGAGCACCGAGGAGCAGGTGACGACCATGCTGGCCGGCCACTCCAAGCTGGCGCTGGACTCCTGGCGCAAGGTGCTCACCGGCAAGGGCGGGGAGTGACCGCCGTGGCCGCCATCACCGAGACCGTCGTCATCGACGCCCCGATCGAGGCCGCCTACGGCGCCTTCGCCGACCTGGACCGCTGGCCCGCCATCCTGCCGGACACCCTGGACGTCCAGGTGCTCTACTGCGACGGCTACAACCAGGAGTTCACCATGACGGTGGAGCGCCCCGGCGGTCAGGAGACCGTCCGCGGCGTGCGCTACTGCCGCGCCCCGTACGAGCTGGAGCTGGTGCAGACCACCCCGCCGCCGCTGCTGAAGCGGATGACCGGGCGCTGGAACTTCGTCGAGCAGGACGGCCGCACCACCGTCACTGCCACCCGTGAGTTCGAGCTGCTGGCGCCGCCCGCCGGCGACCCGGCCGCCGCGCCGGTGCCGGACGAGGCCGAGTTCGGCCGCCGGCTCTCCGGCCACCTGCAGCACAACCTGCAGCTGTTCCGCGAGGCGGTCGAGGCCGATGTCGCCCGCTGAGCAGGCCCGCCCCCTTGAATCGACCGAAGTGGCCGACCGCAGCGACCTGTTGAGCGTCAGCCGACTGGTCGCCGCCCCGGTGGCCGAGGTCCGGGCGCTGTTCTGGGACATCGCCTCCTGGCACGCCGTGTGGGACCGGATCACCTCGGTCCGGGTGCACTACGACGACGGCGCCCACCAGGAGTTCGACCTGGAGGTGGAGCGCGACGGCCGGATCGAGTTCGTCCGCACCGTCCGCTTCCTCGCCCCCGGCGGCGACATCGAGTTCTTCAGCCCCAACCCGCCGCCCGGCATGGCCGACCACGTCGGCGCCTGGCGCTTCACCGAGCAGGACGGCGGCTGCCTGGTCACCGCCGAGCGGAACTACGAGCTGCTCCCGGCCCAGCCGGGCGGCAGCCCGTCCGACCCCGCCCACCAGGACTACCGGGACGCCTACCGGCGTCGCTTCGAGGACCGCCTCGGCCGGATCCTGGACAGTTTCGTCAGCCACTTCGAGGCGGGCGCGCAGCCTGCGCCCGCCGCCCTGGGAGCCGCCGCGTGACCACCGATGTGATCGTGATCGGAGCCGGCCCGGCCGGCTCCACCGCGGCGGCGGCCGCGGCCAAGGCGGGCCTGAGCGTCCTGCTGCTGGACCGGGGGATGCAGCCCGCCCCGCACCTGCCCGAGTCGTGGTCCGGGGAGACCCTGCCGCTGCTGCGCGGGCTCGGCGTGGAGGACGTCAAGGAGGCCTTCGGGTCCGCCACCGGGGTGCGGTTCCTCAACGCCACCGGCCGCTTCGGCCTGGAGCTGACGCTGTCCCGGGCGATCGGCTGCGACCTGCCGGCCGTGGTCCGGCTGGACCGCTCCAAGTTCGACAAGATCCTGGTGGACAACGCGATCCGCCAGGGCGCGAGCTACCGCCCGCTGCACACCGTCACCGACGTCGACTTCGCGGCGGACGGCAGCGGCGTCAAGCTCACCGCGGCCACCCCGGCCGGGATCGCCGAGCTCTCCGCCCGGTACGTCATCGACGCCAGCGGCAAGTCCGCCCTGGTCTCCCGGGCGCTCGGCACCCGGGAGGAGCCCGAGCAGCAACTCGACCCGCGCGAGGCGGTGTTCAGCCACTTCAAGCCCGAGCGCGAGCACGAGCTGGCGGTCGAGGGCACGATGACCATCATCGGCATCACCCACGGCTACGTGTTCGTGATCCCGATGGGCGGCGGCCGGGTCGGCGTCGGCGTGGTGGTCGGTGACGAGCACGCCCAACGCTACGGCGGCGACATCGAGTCGCTGTTCTGGGCCGAGGTCGACGAGGCCGCCCCGCTGCAGACCCTGCTGGCCGGTGCCGACCAGCTGCTGCCGGTGCTGCCCGCGCTCAACCGGCGCTTCCGCGCCACCGAGCTGGCGGGGGAGTCGTACGCGATCGCGGGCGACGCCGCGGCCTTCCTGGACCCGTTCTTCTGCAGCGGCATCGACATCGCCGTCCAGGCCGGACTGTTCGCCGGCCAGGCGGCCGTCGACACCCTGGCCGCCCCGGGCGCCGAGGAGCGCTCCGCGGTGGTCGCCGGCTACCAGGAGAAGGTCGGCGCGCTGATCAAGGGCGCGGACGCGGCCGGCGAGGCCACCTTCGCGGACGGCGCCCACCAGCAGCTGCTGATCGGCCTCGCCGACCCGCACCTGCCCACCGTGCTGCCGCTGGCCGCCCTGCTGCAGAGCACCCTGCGGGGCAGCGCCGAGGAGCCGCCCGGCTCGCCGCGCGAGCTGATCGGCGGCGTCCGCGAGCAGTTCAGCCTGCTGTAACGGCCGCCCCGTACCACGAAGAGAGCGAGGACAACCGCAATGATCCCCGTGACCGGAGGCATCGACATCAGGGGCGACCTCGCCACGGTCGGCGCCTACCTCGGGCACATGCCCAACCTGACCGAGTGGACCACCTTCTTCCAGGCCGTCGACGGCGAGAAGGACGGCAGGTTCCAGGTGCAGTCCGTGATGGGCCCGATCGAGACCTGGATCACCGGCACCGAGAGCGCCGGCGCCCGCCGCTACGTCATCCACTCGCTGATCCGCGGCCAGGAGGAGGAGGCCGAGCTCGATCTCCAGGAGCACGCCGAGCACGTGGCCGTCCGCTTCACCGTCAACCTGCCGCCCCACGTCGACGAGGACGTGGTGGTCGGGCAGCGCAACGAGATGGCCGAGGAGCTCGTCCAGCTCAAGCGGCTGCTCGAAGCGAGCTGACCGCCCCGGCCGGTCCCCGTCGCCCCACCGGCGGGTACCGGCCGCCGTTTCCCCGCCCGTCCGTCCCAGTTGCCAACCACTTACGGAGCACCCATGGCCCGCCGCCTGTTCACCTCCGAGTCCGTGACCGAAGGCCACCCCGACAAGATCGCCGACCAGATCAGCGACGCCATCCTGGACGCGCTGCTCAGCCAGGACCCGACCTCCCGGGTCGCGGTCGAGACGCTGATCACCACCGGCCAGGTGCACATCGCCGGGGAGGTCGCGACCTCCGGCTACGCCGACATCGCCGCGATCGTCCGGCGCACCGTCCTGGAGATCGGCTACGACAGCTCGCAGAAGGGCTTCGACGGCGCCTCCTGCGGCGTCTCCGTCTCCATCGGCTCGCAGTCCCCGGACATCGCCCAGGGCGTCGACGCCGCCTACGAGTCCCGGGTCGAGGGCGCCGAGGACGAGCTCGACAAGCAGGGCGCCGGCGACCAGGGCCTGATGTTCGGCTACGCCTGCGACGACACCCCCGAGCTGATGCCGCTGCCGATCGCCCTGGCGCACCGGCTGTCCAAGCGCCTGTCCGAGGTTCGCAAGAACGGGACCATCCCCTACCTGCGCCCCGACGGCAAGACCCAGGTCACCATCGAGTACGACGGCGACCGCGCGGTGCGCCTGGACACCGTGGTGGTCTCCTCGCAGCACGCCGCCGACATCAGCCTGGAGGGCCTGCTCGCCCCCGACATCCGCGAATACGTGGTCGAGCCCGAGCTCGCCTCGCTCGACATCGACACCAGCGACTACCGGCTGCTGGTCAACCCGACCGGCCGCTTCGAGGTCGGCGGCCCGATGGGTGACGCCGGCCTGACCGGCCGCAAGATCATCGTGGACACCTACGGCGGCATGGCCCGCCACGGCGGCGGCGCCTTCTCCGGCAAGGACCCGTCCAAGGTGGACCGTTCGGCCGCGTACGCGATGCGCTGGGTCGCCAAGAACATCGTCGCGGCCGGCCTGGCCCGTCGCGCCGAGGTGCAGGTCGCGTACGCGATCGGCAAGGCCGAGCCGGTCGGTCTGTTCGTGGAGACCTTCGGCACCGAGACCGTCCCGGTGCTGACCATCCAGGAGGCCGTCACCAAGGTCTTCGACCTGCGCCCGGCCGCGATCATCCGCGACCTGGACCTGCTGCGGCCCATCTACGCCCGGACCGCCGCCTACGGCCACTTCGGCCGCGAGTCGGAGGAGCTGACCTGGGAGCTCACCGACCGCGCGGCGGAGCTGCGCACGGCCGCCGGCCTCTGATCCACCGACGAGGGACGATGTCGGGCCGCAGCACGAGAGCTCCAGCACGATGGCCGCGGCACGAGAGCCGAAGCACGAGAGGGGAAGTACGTTGACCATCCTTCAGAGCGGACTCGCCGATCGTCTCGGCACCGTCGTCGGCAGCCCGACCCCGCCGCCCGCCGCAGTCCGGGCCCCGGTGCAACCCCGGACCGCGGCGGTCGGGCCGCAGATGCGCTCCGCCGTCGAGCAGTTGGCCGCCAAGCACCGGGAGGCCTATGACGGACCGAGCGCGGACGCCACCGAACGCCAGCACGCCCGGGGCAAGTTGACCGTCCGGGAACGGCTGGACGTGCTGTTCGACGAGGGCACCTTCGTCGAACTGGAACCGCTGCGCCGCCACCGCGCCCAGGGCCTCGGACTGGAAGACCGCAAGCCGTACACCGACGGCGTGGTGGTCGGCTGGGGCGAGGTGCACGGCCGGACGGTCTTCGTCTACGCGCACGACTTCCGGATCTTCGGCGGTGCGCTGGGCGAGGCCCACGCGCAGAAGATCCACAAGATCATGGACATGGCCCTGGCCGCCGGTGCGCCGCTGGTGTCGCTGAACGACGGCGCCGGCGCCCGCATCCAGGAGGGCGTCACCGCCCTGGCCGGCTACGGCGGCATCTTCCAGCG
>NZ_JBSFJV010000098.1:0-26731 GCF_053598235.1 Kitasatospora sp. NPDC001159 | reverse complement strand
AGACAGCGTGGATCAACAACCCCGCCAAGCGCAGGGAACCCGCACCACAAACCTCATAGCGTCACGACCGTCTCACTGGACTTGAAATCTTCCGCTTGGCCACCCTCGCGGTGATGCAGGCCCTGGTCGGCCGTCGGCACCCCAATGGTCGCGGCGCAGGGGACATCCACCACCGGCCGCCCGGCGGCCGCGATCACGCACCGCGCGGCCTTGGACGCCACCGCCGTCTGGTGGCACACCTGGTTGAGTGGGAAGGACTCCACCAGCTGTGCCTCGGGCAGCGGTGCCGTGACCTCCGGACCGGCTCCCCGGCGAGCACGATCCGCCCCTTGGGTGCGGGCCCACACCTGGCTGGTGAAGCGTAGTCCGAGCAGCGGCTCCAGCTCACGGTACGGCCTACCGAGGGTGGTGGCGAAGACCGCGACGTCCTCCTCGTCCACCTGCGGCTCGGTGAGGAAGTCCAGGACCGGTTGCAGGCCCGCCGCAACCAGGAAGCCCCGGCGGGGTCGCACGAACAGTTCGAACGTCGCCGGAGCGGTCATCTGCTCCGGCAGGCACGAGTGCGCCATCGTCACCTCGTAGAGATCGGTGACCTGTGCTGTCGACATCGCTTTCAACCTCCGGATGCCGGGCCTGCGCGGTGATCCGCCGCGCTATCCGTCTCACGGAACGGACTTCTCCGGGCTGGCTCTTCCCCGCCCGCAGTCGTCCGTGGATGATGGGGGCCTGTTCCGTGTTTCGGGTACGAAGTGAAGGTCGGTAGACCATGAGCGACCATGTCCATGTGCGCCTCCGCCGGGGGCTCGCCGTGAACGACGACGGTGAGCTGGTGGAGCAGTTCGCCTGCCGATGCGGTGAGGAGTGGACGAGGACGCACCCGGTCGAGGGCGGTCAGCCGGACCAGTGACCCCACGGCGTCACCCGGCTCACGGGAGTCCGGTGTCGGCCGTCAGCCTGCGGTGCCACGGACCACCACGACCGGCCAAGGGGCGTGCTGCACGCAGTACTGCCCCCGGCGGAGCCCGGCAGGGCGCCTTGGAAGCCGCCGAGGCCCCGATGTCGTCCTGGCGCCACTGTGTCAGCCGGTCCCGACGATGTCCGGATCGAGCTGGAGCGGATCAGCGCGGACGTGGGGGGCGAGTTGAGGCGGCCGAAGGTGAAGCTGCCCGCGGTCCCCGACGCGGTGGAAGAGGAGGGTATCGGGCTGGCGGAGTCGGGCGGGGAGTCGTCGGTGTGACTCCGCCGGAGTCGGCTGCCACCCTGTGGATGCTCAGAGTCCTTGGGCGAGCAGGAGCTCGTGGGCCAGGCGGCAGCACGGCTCGGGCGTTCGGGGTCGGGCTCCTGGTCGGAAATGTCCGGGCCTGGATGGCCTGGCCGAGGGCCTGGACCTGGGCTTCGAGCAGTTCCAGGCGCGCGACGGTGCTCTCGAGGTCGCGGCCATGGGGGTTCCCCGGCCGGAGGCTGGGGGAGGGTGGAAGACCGTGGGCGGTGTGGGTTCGGTGGTGTGCTCGGTCATGATCGGCTCCGTGGGGGAGGCCTGATCACCCTGGAGGGGTGATCAGGCCGTGGTTTCACGGTGGCGACGTTCATCCGCGGCCGGTCCAGACTTTGCGGGTCAGCCCGCCGGTGCCCTGCGTCGGGCGGAGAGCCCTGGGTGTTCGGCCGGACTCGGCGCGGTGGCTGCCGGGCCCGTCGTCGAACCCTCGGAGAACCGCCATGCAACCGACGCTGGTTCGTTCTGCTCCCGGCCGCGACGGGCCGGCCCGCCCGGCTTCGGGCCGTCGCGGGCAAAGGGGTTGCTCCGATCGCGGTGCGCTCGGTCGCGCAGCAGGATGGAAGGAGATGTTCGAACGGGTGAGGAGGGCCGAGATGGCCGGCGAGTTGCTCCACAGGCGTGCGCACTGGTGGCCTCAGTTCGCGGAGGTGTTCGAAGACTTCCCGTTCGAACTGCGGATGGGTGAGCACATGATCCGGGTCGAGGAGTTCGAGGAGGCCGGTGCGTACGTGGTCAGGGCGGAACTCCCGGGGATCGACCCGGGGAAGGACGTCGAGATCACGGTCGAGGGCGGTGTGCTGACCGTTCGCGCGGAGCGCACCGAGGAGAGGAAGGAGAAGCAGCGCTCGGAGTTCCGCTACGGCTCCTTCACTCGCAGTGTCCGGTTGCCGGAGAGGGTGAACGAGCAGGACATCACCGCGACGTACGACAAGGGTGTGCTGACCGTGAAGGCCCCGATGGGACGGGTCGAGAGGCAGCCGCGTCGGGTCGAGGTCTCCAGCGGCCCCACCGGATGAGGTCCGTCCGGCCAGGCTGATACCGAGGACAGGGCCAGGACGGGCGCGCTCCAGTTGATCCGCAGCGGAATGCCAAAGATCCTGCCCAGCGATACGGAGCCGTTCGTCGTCTTCCGTCGATGTGGCGAGGGCCGTCCATTACCGGCCGGAGCGCCACCCCGCCGTCAGAAGGAGCCACACCAGCACCGCCACCCCGCGCGTCGCTGTCGTCACCGGCGGGTCCGGCGGCATCGGCCGGGTCGCTGCCGAGCGTGTGGGCGCCGACGGCCTGGTGCGTCTGGTCACTGCTCAAGCGGGGACTCGCCAACGTCGCCGGGACCGGCTTGGTCATCGAGCCCGGTGATGGCCCCGCCCGTCAACCCAGTGGCCGCCGGTGACTTACGTGCCCGCGTAGACGGCCCTGCTCTGACCTTTACGGAGGGCTAGGGTCTGGGACGCTGGGTCGCCGGTTGTCGCGGACGCCTGGCCTCGATTTAACGCCCCGTATTGGCCGGACCGTCATCCGGGTCAACGCCATCGGCTGCTCCGTCCGTCCTGAAACTGCGGGCGCTGACCGGCAACGGCGACTTCGCCCCGACACTGGATGAACGGTGCGCCTCCTCGCTTCGGATTGCCAGCCCGTCTTACGCTGCCAAAAGCAGCTCAGGTGACATTGAGGAGCACACCAGTGGGAAACCCGACGACCGCCCCCGGGCAGCCGCTTCCGAGATTCGAGGAGGCCGAGGGCCTGGGCCCGCAGGACGTCCAGTTCGTGCACGATCTCGTGGATGTGCTGGAAAAACACGGGAATCTCGACCGTTTCGGCCTGTGCTTGCTGCACGAACACTTTCCGGTCGCCTCCGACGAGGTCCTGGTCGAGACTCACGACCTCTCGGCGCGTACGCTCCAGATCCGGGTCGAGAAGGCGGATTCGACCGGCCACACCAAACCCTCCCAGTGGCGGTTCGTGAAGACCGGACACGGCAACAGCGGAGGTGCGGTCGAGAGCCACGCCTACCAGGTGATCCTGCAGTGCAGTCCGATCAGCGGGTGTCCGAGAAGCACGAGCACACCGCGTTGAACGAGGACGTCGGCGAGGTGGACGCGAACACCTCGCCGCCGTCACGCGGTTTCGACCCACGAACCGGCAGGACAGCGGCTCGGGCGCTGTGCCCCGTCCTGTTGCTGCTGTTCCTGACGTGGTGGGGAGTTAGACCCGCCCGAGCGGATCCCCCGTCCGTGAGCGGCTGCCATGCGGATCAGCTGACGGCGGCCCATGCGGACGTCGGGCTCAGACTCGCCAACCACGCCCACAACTACGCCGAGGGCCGGGGAGTCATGACCGTCCGCGTGCCCAGGTCCTGGGTGCACGCCGAGGGTCTGCTGCTGCGGAAGGGGTCCGATGCCTACCGCGACGCGATGCGCTGTCTGGTGCGGGACGAGCAGGAGCGCAGGTTGCCGCAGCAGTACCTGCGCACCTCCGAATGGCGCTTGTCCAGCCCGAAGGTGAGTGCGGAGACGGACTCGGTCAGGATCGAGTACCAGACGCTCTTCTTCGTCGAGCGTGGCGGCACGTTCCGCACCGGGCCGTGGGAGGTCGACGTGCGACCCGGGCAGTGGACGTTGTCCCTCGTTCCGCCGACGGCGTTGGAGGAGGCCCACTGGGACAGCGTCACGGTCGACCTGGGCGGCCTGGAGGCCTCTGAGGTGGCGCCCAAACCCTCGAGTGCCGGCAACGGAAGCCTGGTGTGGACCGGCCTCGGCCAGCCTTTGGGGTCGAACACCTCGCCGACTGTACGGGTGTCTCCCCCGTGGCAGCGCGCTTTTGCAGCGGCGAGCAGCAGCAACAGTGCACCGTGGATCATCATCAACAAGATCGGGATGACGGCCTGGTGGGTGGGCATCTCCGCCGCTATCGCGGTGGCCGCCCTTCGCGCCCGCCGCCAGCCGGCCCGCGCCGAGGCCACCGGGGTGGACTCCATGGCCACCGGGCTTGAGATCTGCAGCAGCACGGCCCTGCTGCAGTGGGGGGTGGTCAGCGCCGTCATCATCCTGACCTTCCAGCTGCCGCAGTACGCGCTCCTCGGCCAAGGACCGCTGGAAAATCCTGATCGGACTTCTGATCGGCTGGGCGCTGACGGCCACCGCCCGCCCGAAGAGGACGGTGCTGCTGGCCGCCACGCTGGTGGCGGCGGCCGGCGGGCTGGTGGCCGCACGGCCGTCCCTGTTCGGACTTCCTCAACAGCTCTCTTTCCCCGGGACTTGGCCCGTCCCCAGCCTCGCCCCGCTGCTGGTCATGATCGCGGCGCTGCTGTGGCTGTGGCTGACCGGCCTGGCACTGTGGATCTGGCGGCTCACGCGTGAGGGCTTCCGGCCACAGGCCCGGCCCTGGCGGCTGCGCAGGGCCGGGCCGGCACTGGCCGTCGTCACCCTCCTGCTGCTGGGGTGGGCGTGGTGGACCCTGGACCGCTGGTGGGAGCGGGCCAGCTGGCTGAGCGACCGCGCCGTGCCGGACTACGGCTGGCTGCACCGCTCTTTCCTGAGCGAGCACCTGGTGTCCTACGCGACCCAGATCCCCAGCTGGTGCGGCACGCTGACCTGGATGCTGACGAGCGTCGCGATCGCGGCCCTGCTACGGGCCAGGGACTTGGCGTTCCCCGTGCCGCGCGCGTATCCCACCAGGCTGGACCTCCTCCTGATCGCCGTGTTCTTCGCTGTCGTGGTTGCCTATCGCCAGACCTCGTTGGCGGGCAGCCAGGCAGCGGCCGGCCTCTGGCTGTTCCTGGGCATCGCCGGACTCTACGCCCTGTTGGCGATCGGGAGGCGGTGGGCGGTCCTGGCCCATCACTTCGAGGGGAGCGGGGACACTCCGAGGCTGAGCGAAGCGATCACGGAGGCGGGCCGCTCCGACCTCATCGCACGTGCCCGCCGCTATCGGGAACTGACCGACGAGCTCCGTGGCATGGAGCAGGGGAAGAGCGATGGCGCCGTAAGCCGGCATGCGGCGGAGAAGGAACGGCACGCGGTGGAGCGGGAGCTGAGCGGGCTGCACCGCTGGCGGTCGCCGACCGGAACCCCCGACAGGGCACGGCCCTGGCTGCCCGGCCAGTTCACGGTCGTGGACATCGCCCTGAGCTGGGGCCCCCATGCCAGGTGGTGGGAGAATGCCCGCCGGGCCGCCCTGCTGGCGGCCGCCTTCGGCCTTCCAGGCACTCTCGTCATCGTCTGGTCCTATTACCAGAGTGGGCACCAGTGGATGTACACGGCACAGTATTTCTTCGGAGCACCCGAGATGCTCCGGCAGTTCGTGACCTGGGAACTCGCCTGGGCGGGCGCGGGCCTGGTGCTGGGAGCGCTCTGGCGCCTGCTGCCCGGCCGCCGTGGTCCATCACGCGCCCTGAGCCTGGTCGCCGCCTACACCCTTCTGGTCGTCCTGGGGATCCTGGGCAACCTCATCACCGACCAGCCGCTCGGCAACGTGGCCATCGCCATCAGCCAGATGCTTCTGGTGCTGACCCTCACCGGCCTCGCCATGGATGCGGACACCTTCCATGCCGAGCGGCGCCTTTGGCCCAGTCGTTTCGGACTGCTGCTGTCGATCTACCAGATGCGCGGCTTCTCCGCACAGATCGCCTACGTGCTGGCACAGTTGGTCGCGCTGATCGCGATCGCGAAGTTCTTCATCGGTCCCGACGTCCGGACCATGAAGCCGCCGTAAGAACCGGCCGCGCAAGGGAGCGGCCGTTCGGTCGCGGACTGATCACGAGCCGCCCGGTGCCGGGTGGTGAGCAGTCGTGTGCCGGTGGTACCAAGGAAAGAAGCCGGTGGTACCACAGGTCTGAACATCTCACCATCCTGGCGAGCTGCGCGATGCGGATTGGGAAGCCGTCGCCGAGGAGCCTTCGGCGGGGCCGGTGCAGTTCGCGCTTCCGGAGATTTTGGAGCTGCCCAGAGCAAGGGCTGGCCACGCGGGGTGGCCAGCTCTTGCTGAGCTTGGTGAGCGATGGCGCTTGCCGTGGGGTCCCCTTACGTATCGGCCCTCCGCCAGGCCGGGGCGGCGGTTACGAGGGTGGTGTGCGCCGGGGCCGCGGGCGTACGACCGCGACCGGGCAGATGCCGTAGTGGAGGAGGCCGTGGCTGACCGAGCCGAGGGCCAGGCCGTGGAAGCCGCCCTTTCCGCGTGAGCCGACCACGGCGAGGTCCGCTCGGTCGGAGGCACGGACGAGTTCGGCGACCGGTTTCCCGCGGACCAGGGTCGTCTCGACCTCGACGCCGGGATACCGCTGCCGGAGGGGTGCGAGCTGGTCGTCGAGCTGGCGGCGATGGTCGGCTTCCACCGCGTCCGGAGAGAGCCCGGCCTCGGACGGTTCCGGCGTGGTGGGCATGCTCCAGGCCTGCAGGGCATGGACCCGGTCGCCGCGCAGGGACGCCTCCTCGAAGGCGAACTCCAGAGCGGCGGTGGAGTGCTCGGAACCGTCGGTACCGACGAGGACGCGCCCGTGGCCCGTGGTGATCGCGCCGACCACGACCACCGGGCAGACCGCGTGGCCGGCGACCTGCAGGCTGACGGAGCCCATCAGCAGATTGCCCAGCCCTCCTTCGCCGCGGGCGCCGAGCACCATGCAGCGCGCCCGCTCGGAGGCGTCGCGGAGCACCTCGGCAGGGGAGCCCGGGACTTGGTCGGACTCCACTTCGAGGCCGGGATGGCTCTCCTTGGCGATCGCCGCCGCCTCGGCCAGGATCTCCGCGCCACGGCGACTGAGGCCCTGGGCGCGCCCCGGAGGGAAGAAGGGGAAGTCGGCCTCCCAGCCTGGAAGCACGTGGGCGATCAGCAACGGGCACCCGCGCCGCGCCGCGTCGCTCGCCGCCCACACCAGAGCACGCAGACTCCGCTCGGAGCCGTCCACTCCCACCACCACGGGATCAGTCATCACTCCTCCTGCCCCCGGACATCCGCTCCCGGCCGGGCCGCGCTCCCGGGATGCGGGATCATCCCGGCCGCCGCGAACGCGCACCGGCGACGACAGCCGGGCGCACACCCGATGCGGGAGACCGCTTCCACCACCCCCCTCCAGGCTCCGCCTAGGGGGCGTAACCTGCCACAGGAGAGCCCGGATGCCTTGTCACGCCGGTCCGCCCGCCGCGCGTGACAGCGACGGGCCAGTGGGTGCCGCGGTGCCGGTCCTGGACGGCCGCCCAGCGGCGCCGTACCGCGTCCTCGTGCTCGGTCTGCTCCAGGGCCTGGTCCACGATCGTCAGCTCGGCGCTCAGCCGCAGGATCCAGTGCCGGCGGAGGGCTCGGACCCGTCTGCCGGTCCGCTCGGTCTCGGCTGGCCGTCAACGGCTTCGCCCCGGCCGGGCACCCTGCCGGGGCCGTCCTCGCCCTGTACGTCGGCGGGTTCCTGATGGTGCTGTTCTCCCACCCGACGCCCTCGGTCGGGTCGGCCTTGGGGCCCAGGCCTCAGCGCGCAGGGTCCGACGCCGGGGCGGCCACTGCGCGGCCAGGTCCGCGGCCTCTTCGCGTGTGCCGGGTTCCTCGAACAGGTGGGTGGCGCGCGCCCGTCACCCGCAGCCAGGCGCCTGCGGCTGGCTGGACGACCACCGCCATGGCTGCCGGGGCCGTCTCACTCCTGTGCCTGGCCGCCTGGAAGGGCTCAGTCCGCGTGCTGGACCACCACCGCTACGCCCACTGGGACATGGAGTGGAGCCAGGTCGAACGCGCTGCTCCAAGCGACTCCCCAACTGAGCGAATCGGCGCGGCCGGTGATCCAATCCGTCGTCGTCCTGGTCCTGGCCGGGACGGCACATCCCGCCAGCGAGGGAGAGAGTCCGGAAGAAGAGAAAGAGAAGGAGGACTCTGTCCGCTTCTCGCGGAACACGATCGCACGGTGCGCGGCCCTCAGCGCCGCTACTCCATGTCTCAACCCGGAGTCCTTCTTCTACTTATATGATCCCCGTTTCCACCCTCCGGAAACAGATCCGGCCCGGCCGGACGGGGCCGACCGGCCCATGAAGGCCGGGGCGTTCAGCCGCTGCCCGCGCCGGAGACGCATGACACGCTGGTGTGCAGAAGGGTTTGCCGGAAGAGACGGCTGGCCGGCGCCCTGACGGCCGGGCATCGAAGAGTCTGACACCGGGAGGATGCGATGACCATCCCGCGGATTTTGTCGGGCACTGCTCATCCCGCACTCGGCGACGCCGTCTCGGAGGCACTCGGCACCGAGCCGGTCGAGTGCGAGGTGGAACGCTTCCCCGACGGCGAATTGCAGCCCGTCGTCGGCCACGTGCGGGGCGCGGACGTGTACGTGGTCCAGCCCACCGGACCCGCGGTGAACGAGCACCTGTTCGAGCTCCTGCTGCTCCTGGACGCCTGCCGCCGCGCGGGCGCGCAACGGGTCACCGCCGTCGTGCCGTACTTCGGTTACGCCCGGCAGGACCGCCGGACCCGGGCCGGGCAGTCGGTCGGCGCCCGGGTCGTGCTCGACGCACTGGCGGCGGCCGGCGCCGACCGGCTGGTCGTGGTCGACCCGCACACTCCGGCCCTCGAAGCGATGAGTTCCGTCCCCGTGGAGTCACTGACCGCAGTGCCGCTGCTCGCCGACACCCTGGCCGAGCGTGCGCCCCCGGCTGCCGTGGTGGTCTCGCCCGACGTCGGCGCCGTCGAACTCGCCGAGCGCTACGGCGCGTTGCTCGGTCGACCGGTCGCTGTCGTCCGTAAGACCCGCTTGTCCGGCAGCGCCGTACAGGCCGAGGAACTCGTCGGTGACGTCGCCGACCAGCCCATTCTGATCGTCGACGACCTGATCAGCACCGGCGGCACGATCGAGGCGGCCGTCGAGGTCCTGCTGGCCCACGGCGCGGCGCCCGACATCACCATCGCCGCCACCCACCCGCTGTTCGTGGACCGGGCTCCCGCCCGGCTCGCGCGCCTTCCGATCAGTCTGCTGCTGGTCACCAACACCGTTCCCCTGGGCCGCATCCGCACCCTGCCCTACCGCGTGCGGTCCGTGGCGCCGCTCCTTGCCGAGGCCATCGCGCTGCTGCACAGCGGGGAGCCGCTGGACACCCTCCTGATGCGTGCCTGATCCAACGGTCGTGGCCATGGGCCGACAGGGCCTCCTCGGCCAATGCGACGACAAGAGAGGCGGCAATGATCAAGACAAGAAGAAGGCCGCAGACTCGGCGCCGTTGACCACCGGTACGGGCTGCGCCAGGCATCCGGGACACCGTCAGCAGAGCGGCCGCTTTCGAGGCTCTCGTCGAGAAATCGGGCGGGAAGGTGATCGAGAATCTGTGGACGATCGGCGGCCCGCATGACCTGGTAGTGGCGATGGAGACACGGGACGGCGAGACCGCGGCCGCGCTCGACCTCGCGATCGTCTCCCCGGGCAACCTCCGCACTGTCAGTACGCGCGCCTACACCAGCGAAGAGATGGCCGAGCTCATCAAGCGCGCAGGCTGAGAACCGGCGACGGGCACCGTCGTGGCGACCTCGGGGCCCGCGAGACGCCGCTGGCCGCGATGTCATCGCCCGCGAACTCGCTCCTCGACGGACCTCCCTCGGACGTGCCCCGGAGCGGCGACCGCCGTAGGCCGCCGTACGACAACGTCCCGCGGCCACCGGATCAAGACGGGAAGCCGTGCTCGCCGTGGAGGCGGACGAACCTCGCCGCGACGAGCACCCGCTCGCGTTCCAGCCCCGAGGCCGTCCGTCGGAAAGCCACGACGTCCTCCCGGCCGCCCGGCCCGATGGGCTGGACGAGACGGCCACCGGGCCGGAGCTGCTCGACGAGCGGTGGGGGAACATCGGGACACGCGGCCGACACCAATACGGCGTCGTACGGGGCACGCCCGGGCACTCCTTTGCTGCCGTCCCCGACGAACAGCTCAACATTGGTGACACCCTGCCGGTCGAGGTTCTGCCTCGCCTGTGCGGCCAGGTCCGACCACAGCTCGATGCTCACCACATCGGCCGCGAGGTGCGCCAGCAGAGCCGTCTGGAAGCCGAGACCGGTGCCCACTTCGAGAACGTGCTCGTCACCGATGAGGGCGAGGCCCTCGATCATCGCTGCGGACAGCGACGGCTGCGTGGTCACCAGCCCGTGCGGGATCGGGACCGGCATGTTCTGGTACGCGACTTCCTCCTGCGCGGCCGGGACGAACCCCGCGCGCGGGACCGTGCGAATCGCACCGAGCAGCCGCTCGTCGCGGACACCGACTGCGCGCACCGCGCGCACCAGATCCTCCGGGCAAGCCCCGCTCATCTTTTCTCCGCTCCGAACTCGGAACTGTGTGCCGGTTCTTGACGGTACCCAACGGCACAGGGCGGGCGAGGGCGAACCCTTGGCCGACCGCGTCGACGCCCTTGCACCCTGCGGCGCTTTCCCTCCGCTCCTCACCCCAGCCGACCGTCAGCCGTCCGGCCCGCTCGCCCGCGCCGGCGCCGAGTTCGGCGCAGGCAGTGGTGAAGCGCTCGCGGATCCCCTGTCATTCCTCGCCCCGGGGGAGGCGGGGGTGGCAGTAGTCGAGGAACGGCGGCACCGCCTCCGGGCGGACCGGTACCAAGTGCGACGGGTCCGGACCGTCCGGGGGCACCAGGAAGAGCAGGCCGAGGTCGTTGCGCAGCGCCGGGTGGACGGCGTAGTCGTCGATGAAGTCGCCCAGGTCGTACAGGATGCGGTCGGCGACGCCGTGGAAGACACGGGCGGAGTGTCCGGCGACGAGCATCGCCCCGGTGGCCAGGAGCCGGGGCGACGCCGCGCGCACGTGCCGGCGGCCAGCTCCCTGATCCGGGCTGGACCATGGTTCTCCGCAGACTCAGCCCGGCATCGCGTCCCCGGAAGCGCGGCAGGGCCGGGTGGCCCCATCCTTTGGAGACGACCGGACCTTGGACCGGAGCAGGTGGGATGGGCACGGTAGGGCTATGGGAAGGAGAACGAGGTCCACCACGGCGGGTGAGGACCGGACGGTGCACCGCATCGTCCCGAGCCGCCCGTGGAGATCCGGCAGAGCGCAGTCCAGGGCCACGCCGCAGAGGCGCTACTGGAGCACGCCCGCGGCGCCGACCTCCTGGTGGTGGGAGGCCGCGGGTACGGCGGCTTCGAAAGGGCACTGCTGGGGTCGGTGAGCCGGCACTGCGTGGAGCACGCCGCCTGCCCCGTCGTCGTGGTCCCCGCAGCCACAGGCGGACCGTTTCCTAGGAGAACTCGCATGACTACTGGAACAGAGACCGGCACACAGGCCCTGCGAGCGCTGCTCTCGGCATCCGGCCCGTTCCTGTCGGTCTACTTCGACCTCGATCCGCGTCCGGAGATGGGCCTGGACGCCGAGGAACGCTGGCAGGGGCTCTGCCGCAACCTTGCGGCCCAGGGGGCCAGGGCCGACGAGTTGGACGCCCTGACCCGGCGCTTCCTCTCCTCCCAGCCCGGCTCCGGTGTGCTCGCCGCCTTCGCGGCGGGCGGAGAGGTGGTGCACTCGGCCGTCCTGCCGGGCTGCGAGCAAGGGGACCTGGTCCTGCGGGCGCCCCTGCCGCATCTGCTGCCGCTGCTCACCTGGCGCCAGGACCACCCCGCCCACGTGGTGGCTGTCGTCGACCGTACCGGAGCGGACCTGCGGCTCTACCCCGACGGTGCCACGGAAGGCGCCCGCCGGACTGTCGTGGGCCCGGACGACGAGATCGAGCGAAACCAGCCCGGTGGCCGGTCCCAGATGCGTTACCAGCACCGGGCGGAGGACTCCTGGGAGCACAACGCCGTCAAGGTCGCCGAGGCGCTCGGCACGGCGCTGGCCGAGGTGGACGCCCACGTGCTGATGCTGGCCGGCGACGTCCGCGCCCGCCAGTACCTCACCAAACACCTGCCCACCTGGGTCCGCCACGACGTGTCCATCCGGCGGGTCAGCGGCAGCCGCAGCCCGGACGGCGCCTGGCCGCACCGCATGGCCCAGGTCGAGACGGAGACCTGCCGCGCCGGGCGCGAGGCGACCGCAGCCCTGCTGCGTCGGCTCGATGACGAGCGCTCCCCCCGTGGTCACACCGTCGAAGGGGTCTACGCCACCGTGCGCGCGCTCGCCGACGGCGCACTGCGCACCCTGCTGATCACCGACGGCCTCGCCGGTCGCCGCACCGTCTGGTTCGGCCCCGGCTCGACCGACATCGCCGACCAGCCCGCCTCCCTGCCCCCGGACCGCGCGCCGGTGGTTCGGGCGGACCTCGCGGACACCGCAGTGCGGTCCGCACTGCTCACCGGCGTCGACGTACGGGTCCTTCGACCCGGTACACCCGGCGCGCCGGCGCAGGGGATCGGCGGCCTGACCCGCCACACCTGACGCCCGTACGACCACGGCCACGAACAAAGGAACATGGCAACTGAACCAGTGGCCAGCCAGACACCCGAAGTCGAGCTCGAAGCCCAGAGCGACCTCCCGCCCGGCGCGGCGGACCTCGCCCGCACCAAGGTCCTCACCCTCCTCGACTGGATCCGCGAGCCCGTCCTGTCCGTCCGCATCCGGCTCACCCGGATGCACAACATGGACGCCCTCGGCCAGCCCTTCGTCTTCTACACCGACGAGCTCACCGGACGGGGCAACGTCCTCTACCACCGCCACTACGGCCTGATCACACCCTCCGAATAGCGGTCGCAGCTGCAGGTCGGAGAGGGTTTCCAGGACCAGGCGACCGGTGGGTCCGGTGGCGCGGTCGGGCCGTAACCGTAGAAGCCGCGCATGCGAGCTCCACCGCGGTGCGCCTGGGCCCGCCCGACGCACCGAGCGGACCTGTCGGCGGGAAGCCCCGACCTCTCCCCGGGATGACCGCCTCCGGAAGAATTGAACGCGTTCAACTCTCTGCGCTAGGCTCGAAGCCGGAGATGCGGATGAGGGGGAACTCATGAAGATCGTCATTCCCGGCGGCTCCGGCGCGCTCGGAAACCTGCTCGACCGGAGCCTGACGGCTGCCGGGCACCAGGTCGTCGTGCTCAGCCGCCGGCCCGCCGGCCCGCGCCAGATCGGGTGGGACGGCCGTAGCCTCGGCGCCTGGGCGGCGGAGGTCGAGGGCAGCGACGTGGTGCTCAACCTGGCTGGGCGCAGCGTCAACTGCCGCTACACGGCGGAGAACCGGAAGGCCATGATGGAGTCCCGGGTCCACTCCACCCGGGCCGTCGGCCAGGCGATTGCCGCCGCCCGCAGGCCGCCCGCCGTCTGGCTGCAGATGAGCACCGCCACCGTCTACGCCCACCGGCACGACGCCCCCAACGACGAGCTCAGCGGCCTGATCGGCGGCGACGAGCCCGACGCCCCGGCCTCCTGGCGGTACAGCATCGACATCGCCCGGGCGTGGGAGGACGCCCAGGCGGAGGCCGACACCCCGGACACCCGCCGCCTCGCGCTGCGCACCGCCGTGGTCCTCGCGCCCGAGCGCGGCGGCGCCTTCGACGCGCTGTCCTGGCTGGCACGGCTCGGCGCCGGCGGCCCGATCGCGGGCGGCGCGCAGTACGTGTCCTGGATCCACGACCGGGACTTCGTCCGCGCCGTCGAGTTCCTGATCTCCCAGGAGGATCTCACCGGCCCGGTCAATCTCGCCGCCCCGAACCCGCTGCCCCAGCGCGAGTTCATGCGCGACCTGCGGACGGCCTGGGGAGTGCCGCTGGCCCTGCCCGCCGCGCGCTGGATGACCGAGCTCGGCGCCTTCGCGCTCCGCACCGAGACCGAGCTGCTGCTGAAGAGCCGCCGTGTGGTGCCGACCCGGCTGCTGGACGCGGGCTTCACCTTCGAGCACCCGAACTGGCTGCAGGCCGCCCGCAACCTGGTGCGCAGGCTGCGCGGGCGGTAGCGCCGGATCGTGCGGACAGTCACAGCTTCCCGGTGGCGGTTGCCCGACCGGCGCACTACGTCCGCCAGCGGTATCTGGGTCGGCGCACGGTCAATCCGTGGCCGGGGCGCAGGCCAGCAGGTGATCCAGTACCCGGCCGAAGACGAACCGCGCGGCGGACGCCACCACCGGGTCGAAGAACCGGGGCAGGCCGATGATCCGCAGCTCCTCGGCCCAGACCGCCTCGCTGCCCGCGCCCACCGCGCGGACCCGCAGTTCGGCGTGGCCCCGGACGACCCGGCCGCGCTTCTCCAGGCGGCACAGTTCGGGTTCGGTCAGCGCCGTGATCTTCATCGGGTCGTCGAAGCGCACCGGCCCGATGGCCGTCCGGGCCAGGATCACGTCCCCGACCGCCCGGCCGGTGCCGCGCACCGCGGCCACCCGGGTGAACGGCACCCGGTCGCCGTGCCGGGGCCAGACGGTGAGCCGCGCCCAGGCGTCGGACGGCGGGAGCGGGGAGCGGCGGGTCAGCGTGAAATGGGCCATGCGCCACCCTAACGGGACGCCCGCCGGCTCCCCGGCAGCGGTGCCAGCGCCGTCAGAGCGCCGTGAAGCCGTCGACGATCAGGTGCAGGCCGCCGTCCACGTTGCGGGTGTTCACCTGGTCGTACGGATCGGCCACGCGTTGGGGGTGGGCCTACCGATGGGAGTCGACGCCGCCCGGGGTCTCCTGGCTGTGCCGGTTCGTCAGGGAGGCGGGCACCGGCAGGTGCTCCTGATGGTCCGGCGGGTAGAACTGCCGGGCCCAGCGCCGCATCGCGCCGATCGGCCCGTCGCCGGCGGCGAGCCGCGGCGGGGAGAGGTACTTCTTGGTGGACCAGATCGGGAAGTCGTCCGAGGTGAACTCGATGTTGCGCTTGAACATCGGACCGGCCAGCAGCCTGGTCACCGTACGGCTGGCGGCCCGGGCGACCAGCGGCGGCAGCCCGGCCGGCTCCGCCAGGGCGAAGCGGCTCGCCTGGCGCAGCTGCATCCGGGCGGGGGCGACCTGGGTGGCCATCACCAGCGAGCAGATCTGCAGGCCCAGAGAGCGGGTGTGGACGTCCGTGTGCAGCGCGGCAAGGCCGTAGCCGTCGACCTCGACCTCCACCTCGCGCATCCCGACCAGCGGGAACTTCTCCCGCACCCGCATCGAGATGTGGAAGCGCGGCCCGTCGAACTCGACCGGGGCCGCCAACTCGCCCTGCGGCCAGCCGTGCAGGGTGATGAAGTGGCCCAGGTCGAAGGAGTTCTCCATGACGTCCTGGGCGTAGCCGGGCATCTCGAAGGAGGTGTGGCGCAAGGGCTGGTCGTCGAGCAGGTGCCAGGCGGGGATCTCCCAGTCCGGCTCCCGGCCGTCGTGGTGGCGCCAGACGAAGACCGCCTCGTTCACCTCGCGCACCGGCAGCCGGGACAGCGCGGCCCTGGGCGGCGGGGTGTCGTACCCGGTCCGCACGCACCGGCCGTCGGCGTCGAAGGCGAACCGGTGGAACGGGCAGACCAGCTCGCCGCCCTCGACCGCCGCGAGCCCGAGGTGGGCGCCCAGGTGCGGGCAGTACGGGCGCACGGCGCGCAGCCGGCCGTCCCGCAGCCGGTACAGCACCACGTCCTCGCCGGCCAGTTGGCGGGTGATCACCGTGCCGGGCTTGAGCTCGGCGGAGAACGCGAGCGCGGCCCAGCCGTCGGGATAGGGCAGGGCCGGTGGTAGCGCAAGGTCGGCCGCGGTCGGGCGGGAGCTGACGGGGTGGACGTGCGGGTGGGACACGCGGATGAGCCCTCCTGTCGGCCTGTCCGGCGCCGCCCCTCCCAGGCGATTTGCGTCCGAACAGATTGGATTTCAGATGCTAGTCATGGATCAGGGCGCCTCGCACGGCCAACCTCCCAAAGGTCGTAAAGGTCTGATGATCGGTCAGATCCGCGGTGTGGGTCAAAGCTTGGCAAAGTCCGCTCCGCCCTCTAGATGTGCCATTGCACATGTCACATCATTCTCTCCATGAGAAAAGCCATCGCCCTTCTCGCGGCCGCCGCGGCCGTCGCCGCCCTCGGCGGGACCTCCGCCTCCGCCGCATCCGGCGCCGGGCCCGACGGCGCCGACCTCGTGGACACCGGCCAGGGGAAGCTCGTCTGGAGCTCCTGCAACGACACCGCCACCCCTGCGCTCCAGTGCGCGATGCTCGACGTGCCGGTGGACTACGCCGACCCGCGCGGGCGCAAGATCAAGATCAAGCTGAACCGCCTCCCCGCCACCGCGCCCAAGGACAAGCAGCAGGGCCCGATCCTGCTCAATCCCGGCGGCCCCGGCGACTCCGGCCTCTGGATGCCCGCCTACATCTCCGGGCAGATTCCCGCCGACGTCGCCTCCACTTACGACTGGATCGGCTTCGACCCGCGCGGCACCAACGGCAGTGACCCCCATGTCGTCTGCGACGCCCACTACTTCGACGCCGAGCGGCCCGACTACCAGCTGAGCCAGGGAACTTCGAAGGCCTGGCTGAAGAAGGCGGCCGGCTACGCCGCGGACTGCGCGGCCGACTGGTCCTGGCTGCTGCCGCACATGACCACCGTCGACAACGCCCGCGACATGGATAGCATCCGCCGGGCACTCGGCGTGCCGAAGATCAATTTCTACGGCGGCTCCTGGGGTACCTCCCTGGGCTCCACCTATGGCCAGCTCTTCCCCTCCCACGTACGCCGGATGGTGCTGGACAGCATCGTCGGCCCGACCATCAGCTGGTACGACCACAACATCCTCCAGGACAAGGAACACCAGCGCCGCTTCGACGCCTTCGCGGCCTGGACCGCCAATGCGGACTCCGTCTACCACCTCGGCGCCGACGCCGAGGCCGTGAAGAAGGCCTACTACCAGGTCGAGGACACGCTGCGGAAGGACCCGGCGGACGCCGCCCCGGCGCCCGGGAAGATCGGCCCGGCCGAATTCGAGGACACCTTCTATGGCGGCGGCTACAACTTCCTGCGCTGGCCCCGGATGGCCACCGTGCTCTCGGCCTACCTCACCCAGCACGACACCCGGCCGCTGACCATCGCCTACAACAAGTACGCGGCTCCGGGCGCCGACGACGCCACCTTCCCGGCGTACAACGCGGCCCAGTGCACGGAGAACGCCTGGCCGCGCGACTGGGAGTCCTGGAAGAAGGGCCAGGCCAAGGTCAACGCCGTCGCGCCCTTCTATACCTATAACAACATGTGGTACAACGCGGCCTGCATGTTCTGGCCCTACCAGGGCAACCAGGCCGGCCGACTGAAGATCACCGGCAAGGGCCTGCCCCCGGTCCTGCTCTTCCAGGCCACCGAGGACGCCGCCACGCCGTACGAGGGCGGGCTCGCCATGCGCGACGCGCTGCCCGGTTCCAAGCTGGTCGTCCAGAACGGCGGCAGCTTCCACGAGATCCTCTTCCACGGCAACGCCTGCCTCGACGACACCTTCACCGCCTACCTGCGCGACGGCAGCCTGCCCCAGGGCAAGGGGCGGATCGCCAAGACCTGTGCGCCCGAGGCCGATCCGACGCCGGTGTACGTCACCCCGCCGCCGGCCACGGCGAAGGCGCTGACGGCCGCGCCGGAGCGCCTCACCCCCAGTGACCCGGAGGCCGTACGCGGGGTGCTGCGCTAACGCCGCCTCCGTGGGGTGACGGCGCTCAGCGGCGCAGCCGGTGACTCCAGGCTGCGCCGCTGCGCCCGTACGCCGATCGCGGCCTCGACCCGGCCCGCGACCGTCATCCGCGTGCGAGCAGCAGCAGGACGCCGGCGGGGCAGAAGGCCACCATGACCGGCAGGAAGAAGAGCGTGGGGGTGGAGACCAGGGGCTCGAGGCCGAACAGCGGCGAGGGTTCCGCAGGCATGGCGGAATGCTTTGTCGTTGCGGGTGCACAGGGGCGCCAGAGTCAGCGCGATGAGGAAACCCCAGATGGCGAGGAGCATTCCGTTGGCGTCCGGGGCGATGATCCTCCAGCACGGAAGCCAGCTGGCCCCGGCGAGTACGACGATCGGCCGGGGCGGTCCGCTCTGTCCGTGAGCAGGTGTTCAGTCATTCCGTACCCCGCGCGTTCGGTCTGGTCCTCGTCAGTGCCCACTCGGGTCCGTCCCAGTGTCCGTCCGCCCCGCGCGGACGGGCACTTTCGCGTGCTGGCCGCCTCCCCGACAGCGCCGGATGCGCCCGGGTGTGCGCCGGTGCGCCGGGTGGGTGCATATGCTCAAGTTAGTTGTTGAGATACGGACTTGGCGCTTGACGGTGGTGTGGTGGAGCATGGGCGGGCCCGGTCTGTTGCGGCGCGCATGCGCCGCGGCCGGGGCCGCACGCGTGCGGCGAGGGGAGGCGGGTCCGGTGTCCGGTCCGGTGGCACGTCCGTTTCTAATCCGGGGGAGGGCGGTCCCGCTGGCCAGGTACCTGGCGGAGGAGGACATCGAGGGCCTGGTGGCCTGCTCGTGCATCGGGAACGAGGTCACCATCGACCTCGCCGACACCCGGATCCTGGTGAGTCTGGTCGACGTCGCCGGGGTGGTGCGGCTCAACTTCCACATGGTCCAGGACGGTCCGGCCAAGCCCCGTTCCTGGTCGCGCCGACTGCCGAGCGAGACCGAGCCGAGGGAGATCGCCGCTCGGATCGCGCGGGACGTCCGGACACTGGAACGGGAACTGGCGCCGCTGCGCCGTCGGCCGCCGGACGGGCTGGAGCGCCGCTGGCCGGCGACCTAGCTGATGGGGACACCTACGGGGCTGCCAAGTCGGGCTGGTTCTACGAGATCTACGCCCTCGGCGGCATCGACGTCAACGCCGCCGCCCGTCTCAACGGCTACCAGTCTCCCCACCCCTGGAACAAGGAGATCGACTTTCCCGGCGGGGTCAACGGCCCGTATATCAAGGGTGCCTGCAAGTGCCACCCGACCTACACCGACCCGGACACGCAGACCAGCACCTTCGAGTGCCTCGGCTGCAAGTCCAACGCCGACTTCGCGCCCTACAGGAGCGAGGCGGCCGCTCCCTGACAGGCCCGTGGCCTCGGCGCCGTTGACCATCTCCGCGCCCCAAATGGCCCGGGCCCGACGGCACTTCGCCGCCGGGTCCGGGCTCGTCAATAGGTCTGGACCACTGGGGTCTTGGGTGGCAGACTCCATCGGGCTCCGGCGCCTATCGGGTGACGAGCCAGGACAGACTGCCGGTCAGCCCCGTCCGCAGCGCCGGATCCGCCACCGCCGGGGTGGGGTCGGTGGCGACGGCCGTGAGGAGGTGGGGCCACGAGTGCGGGCCGGTCAGGTGCAGCGCGCCGAGGTCGAGCACGGTGCGTCCGTTCAGCTGTGGTTGCTCGCGCCCGTCCAGGTACCAACGCAGCAGGGTGCCGGGAACCGGCAGGTCGACGGTCAGCTGGTCGGCCGCGGTGAGCCAGTTGCCGGTGGAGGTCGGGCTGGTCAGCGGGGTGGCGTGGCGGTAGAAGCCGGCGATCATCGCCTCCCGGCCGGGCAGGTTGAACTCGCGCCCGAGCGATCGCATGATCGAGTTCTCGGTCGGCCGGTACAGTCCCGTTGGGTAGTAGCCGCCGCCCTCGTACGTCCCGACCGTCCCGCCGTCCGGCGAGTCCTGGCCGAGCCAGCGGGACCACTTGCTGCCCTGGTCGCGCATCCGGTCGGCGGTCAGCGTGCTGAGGTTGGCCTCGGGCGGCTCGTCGCCCTGGTAGGTGCCCTGTCCGTCGTAGGCGTACTCGTCGGCCAGCTTGCCCAGCGAGTGCCCCGTCTCGTGCACCGCGATCTGCCCGGACTTGGCGTTGCCGCCCGCCACGGTGGCGATGCCCTCGTAGCCGAGCGGGGACTTCACGTCGTTGTAGCCCGCGCCGCCGTACTTGGCGCTGTTGGCGACCACGATCACCAGGTCCGCCTGCGGGGCCTTCGCGGCGTAGCGCTCGACCGCCTTCTCGTCCACACAGAGCAGCCGTTCCACGCCGTCGCACCAGAAGTACGCGCCGAGCGCGGTGTGCCGTACGGTCGCCCGGTCCGGATCGCCGGAGACTCCGGACTCCGGCGACACGGCGGACACCGCCCAGACGTTGAAGAGGCCGCGGTAGGTGGCGTACGGCTCGACGGCGGTGATCTCGCGCCACTTCTCGTCGGCGTCGGTGCGGAACTTCTCCTGCTCCTGGGCCGAGTAGCCGTCGCCGATCACCACTACGTCCAGCTTGGTGGCCGGGTCGCCGTTGCGGACCAGGGCGGTGACGTCGCCGTCGCCCTCGACGCCGGGCGCGGCCAGGCTGGCGGTCGGGGCGGCGACGTACGGGGAGGCGGTCGGCGCCGTGGCGCGGGAGATGCCGCCGTCCTCGGCGAAGACCTCCACCTGCTGCCGGGGTTGGTCCGCGCCCGGCGCGCTCCAGGCGGGGGCGGTGCCGAGGAGCGTCGCGGCGAGGGCGCTGGTGAGCAGGCCGGCTGCGGCCCTGGTGGTGGTCCTGGTCGCGGTCCTGGTCCTGAGGTGCACGGATGGCCTCCCGGTGGGCGGTGTGTTGGGGAGGCTCCTTCCCTTGTCTGGGACCTGACAACCACTCAGTGGTCGCCCGTGAGCGCCTCCGCCAGGACACGGGCCTGCTCCTCGGTGATGCCGAGCGCGAGCGGGATCTGTCGGGGGCTGTAATCCGAGGAGCAGACCGGGATCGGGCTGTCGGCCGTCACACTCCACCGCGGCTGGTGCTCCAGCTCGGGCTCGTCCACCAGTCGCGCGGCCAACTCCCCGGCGGCGTCGGCCCGGAGGCCGACCGCGACCAGTGCCTCGGCCACTGTTCGCTGGGCCTCCGGGGGAGTGTCGGCGTCGCCCAGTGCCGGGAGGAGCAGCAGGAGCCGCCGTGCCGGGTCACCGAGCCCCTCGGGGTCATGGACGCCGACGCTCTGGGCGAGGGCGGTCAGCTCGGGCCAGCAGAGCCCGGGGCCGGAGCCGTGCGGACCGTACTGCCCGAGGAAGCCCAGCCGGCCCCAGTCCGGGTGGTGGACGAAGAAGTCGATGATGCTCTCGTCCTCGAAGTTCTGGTACGCCACGCAGGCGGTGTGGCCTCGGCCGAACGGCACCCGCACCAACAGCCCCGGCGCCTCGGCGTCGCCGAGCCGCTCCACCATGGCGTCGTAGGCCTCCGCCGGGACGCCGTAGGCCGCCGGTTCCTCGTCGCCGTGGCCCAGAGTCAGGAGCAGATGGGCGAGCCAGAAGGCGGGCTCGCACGCGAGCTGCTCGCCCGCGCGCAGTTCCTCGTCCTCGTACTCGGGGATGTGTACCGCAGCAGTCATGCGCGGCAGCGTAGTGCGCGGCTCTGACGGGGCGGCCGGGCGGGGGTCAGAAGTCGCGGAAGGTGGTGTGGGTGATGGCGGCCACGATCAGCCAGAACGCCACGGCGAGGGCCAGGGTGACGATCAGCGGCCATTGGAAGGTGATCAGGAAGGTGGAGCCCATGACGGTCAAGATCGTGACCGCGGCGGTGTACCCGAGGGCCGTGCCCGCCATGTATTCGATGTCCGCGACCAGCCCGCTGACCAACATCACCAGCCCGACCGCGATCAGCCCGCTGAACTCGACGATCGTCAGGTACGGGGTGCTCGGGGGCTGTGAACGGTGCCCCTGGTAGTTGAGCTCGAACACCTTGCCCCGCAGGATCTTCAGGTCCACGACGGTGCCGGTGTCGACGTCGTCGTAGAACGCCCTGCCGACGTAGTAGCGGCCGGTGGGCGCCGTCTCGCGGGTCACGGTCAGCACGTAGTTCGTCGAGTCGGAGTTCGGCTCCTCCTCCTTCTTCGTCACTCGGCCGCTCTCCAGTGTCACGCAGTCGTCACCCGGCTTGGCCGCCGCGGTGCAGACCGGGGTGGCGCGGTACGCCCGTACCTCCTCGAAGGTGTCGGCGAACCGGACGAAACCGAGCACGGTGAGGGCGAGGCCGACGAGCACGAGCACGACGTGGGCGGCGGACCGGAGCCACTCGCCGCGGTTCGGTGTCGGCTGCGACGCAGCGGGCCGCGGATCGGGCTTTGCTTTCGGCTTCGGGGGCGTGTCCCGCGGGGGTATCGAGTCCTCAGGCATCGTCACCGCCCAGTGTCCGTACGGTCTGCTCGAACATCGTCATCCCCACCGATTCTGCTCTCCCCACCATCCCTGCTGTCCCTGATGTCCCCGCCCGTCCCGTTCGCGCCCGGTGCGAAGCAGGATGCAGACGGGATCATGCCGGGGAGGAGTTGCGCATGCGAGGAATTCCCGCTGGCTGTAGCGGACTTGTACGGCGACGGTCCCGACACGGTGGGTGCTTCGCTCCGGAGGTCTGCCCACTGCCTTCCTCACATGGAACGGACCACCATCCTGAGTAACCTTGTCGAGAGCGGAACCGGCACCACCCCGCAGCGACTCGGTGGTGACCGGCGGTGGGTGGAGGCCGAGGTCGGTCCCGCCTCCTGTTCGCGGGGAACAGGCTTACGGGCCTACGGGGGGTGGGGGAGCGGCCCGCGGGACGTTCGCTCGGCCGCCCCCGCTCCGGAGTGTCCCGCCCCTTGGGGTGGGGGCCGGGGTGGGTGGCGTGGAATACCAGTTCGCGTCCGGGGCGGTCGGGGGCGCCGCGTACGGCGTGCAGGGTGAAGCCGGCCGTGGTGAGGTCGGCTTCTACTTGTGCCCGGGTGCGGAAGCGCAGTGTGGAGGTGGAGGTGATCTCCTGTCCGTTGTGGTGGAAGCGGTAGGTGTGGCGGAAGGTGACCAGTGGCTGGTCGACGGCGAGCAGTTCGAGCCAGTGTTCGACCCGGGTGCCGTCGGGTAGTTCGGTGACGGTCCGGGTGGTATCGGGCTGCCAGTGCCGCCAGGCGCGCCGGGCGGGGTCGCGGGTCTCGAGGGCCAGCACGCCGCCGGGGCGCAGCGTGTGCAGGGCGCGGGTGAGGGTGGTGTGCCAGGCGTGGTCGGTGGTGATCTCCTGGGCGGTGTTGCCGGTCATCAGCACGGTGTCCGCTTCGAGGTGAGTGGGTAGGGCGGTGGCGTCCCCGGGGATCCAGGTGACCGTGTCGGCGCCGGGTTTGGCCCGTGCTACGGCGAGGCTTGCCCGGGCCGGGTCCGCCGCCCACACCCGTACTCCGCGCCGGGCCAGGGCCAGGGCGAGTGCGCCGGTGCCGCAGCCGAGGTCGACCACGCGTCGTGCCCCGATCTCCTGTACCAGGCGCAGGTACGGTGC
Source organism: Kitasatospora sp. NPDC001159 (assembly GCF_053598235.1). Taxonomy (NCBI): domain Bacteria; kingdom Bacillati; phylum Actinomycetota; class Actinomycetes; order Kitasatosporales; family Streptomycetaceae; genus Kitasatospora; species Kitasatospora sp. NPDC001159. The sequence continues at coordinate 3,433 of NZ_JBSFJV010000098.1, read as the reverse complement.
CAGGTCGGTACGCGGCCCGGTGACGTGGTCGTACAGCGCGGCCAGGCGTGCATCGGTGAACGACTCATTGGCCATACGACACACCGTAGTTCATTCGCCCTGCGGAAACTGAAGTGAGGGAACGTCAACTCATCCTGGTGTACCACGTGATCACATGATCCATTACGTAAGTGCGCTGCCGGGAGCGGAGTTGACCCGATGACCACGGCCTGCCCTGCCTGCCCCGGCTGCGGGGCCCCGGGCGGGGTCGTGCCCGTGCCCGAGGCGCTCCAGGACGCGGCTGCGTCCCTGGACGGGCCCACCCGCACCGCGCTCGCCGTGCGGCACGAACCCCGCCCCGGCCCGCCGCACACGAGCGCGGCGGTGGCGCTGCTGGTCGTGCCGGCGGCGCTGTGGCTTCTGCTGGGGGCGCTGTCCCAGCCGCGCCCCGGCCCGGACTCGTAGCGGTACGGCTGCGCCTGCCGGGTGGGCTATCGGATCGGTTCCTACCTGCTGTCGGCGGTGCTGGGGGTGGCGGCGCTGGTGGTGTGGGCGGTGTCGTTCCGGCGCGCGGCGGCGTGAGCGGGCGTTTGTGGCCGCTCGGCGGGAGCGCTGGTACCGGCTGGTGGGGGTGTGGCGCGGCGGCTGGTGGTGCCGGCGCCCGGCACCGTTGTACGACCGGGGACGTGGCCGGCGTCGGCGGTCGCGGCCGGGCAGTGCCCGGTATGGGTGGCGGGCGCGGCCGGTCAGGGAGCGGCGGGTGCGGCGGGCCAGGAGGTCTGGTAGTAGGCCAGGTGTTCGTCGCGGCCGCTCTCGCGCATGCCGGCGGCGGTCATGACGTGCTGGGAGGCGGTGTTGGCGAGGTCGGTGTCGCCGACGACGCGGGCCGCCCCGTGCCGGCGGGCCAGGTCCAGCAGGGCGCGCAGGGCCTCGGCGGCGTAGCCGTGCCCGCGGGCGGTGGGGGTGAGTCCGTAGCCGACGGTGACGGTGCCCGCGGGGTCGGGGTGGTCGTGGAAGCCGGCGCCGCCGATCGCGCGCCCGTCCGTGCGCAGTCGGATCTCATAGGCGCCGAAGGGGAGTGGGTCGCCGCCCGTGGCGCACACCGCCAGGTGGCGGCGGGCGCCGGCGAGATCGGCGTCGGTGGGATAGTCGGGCGCCCACCGGTCGGCGGTGTCCGGCCGGCGCTCGAGGATGCGGCGGGCCTCGTGTTCGGTCAGCGGGTGGAGAATGAGGCGGTCCGTGACAAGATCGTCCATGTCCAGTGTCGTACCACTGCCCCCGCCCGTGTCGCACGCGGATTTTCGCCCCGCACACACCGGCTGATGCCTGGGTTCCGGACCCCGGGACCTGTCGCCCGGCACCCGGAACCGGCCGCCCGTCCCGTCCTGGCCCGCGAGCGTTTCCGGCGGCGCACTTGTGCCCGTGCGGCCGGGTGTTCCCGCCTTCGGGTGATCCTGGACGGGGTGTCGGCGCGGCCCCGGGCGGGGCGGACGCGAGGTCGGCAGGCGCAGGACGTACCTGCTGGGCGTCAAATGCGCTATGAACGGGCAGATTTAACGCGCGGCTGATACTGACAAGCTCACCGCTGCCCTTGCCTGCTTTGTCGAGGAGGATCCTTCGCTGTGTCTGGTCACTGACCCGCGGACGGGGCGGCGTACCTTGTCGGGGCTGGGGGAGCTGGACTTGGAGGTGGCGGTGGAGAGGGTGCGCCGTGAGGCTGGTGTGGAGGCGGTGGTGGGCTGCCCTCAGGTCGCGTTGCGTGAGGCCGTGGTGGAGGGCGTGAGTGGCTTCGTTTTCCGGCATGCCAAACAGGAGGGTGGCGCGGGCCAGTTCGCGCACATTGTCCTCGATGTCCGACCGGCCGGTGACGGCTTCGCGTTCGCCTGTGCCGTCACGGGTGGGCGGGTGCCGCGTGAGTACGTGCAGGCGGTTGAGGCCGGCTGCCGCGACGCGCTTGCCGAGGGGCCGCTGGGCGGCCATCCCGTCGTCGGTGTCGCGGTCACTCTTACCGACGGGATCGTCCACCCGAAGGACTCCTCCGAACTCGCTTTCCGTACCGCCGGCCGCCTGGGCCTGCGCGAGGCGCTGCGCTCGGCGCGGCTGCAGTTGTTGGAGCCGCTTGCCGAGGTGAGCGCCACTGTGCCCGAGGATGCCCTTGGTGCGGTGTTGGGGGACCTGGCCGCGCGCCGCGGCCGGGTACGGGGCATCGCCTCGGGGCGTGAGGGTGCGGCGCAGGTGAGCGCGCTGGTGCCGCTGGCTGAACTGTTCGGCTACGCGGGCCGCCTGCGTGGCCGCACCCAGGGGCGCGGCACCTTTACCACCCGTCCGGCCGGCTACGCGCCTGCACCGTCGCTCGGGTGAGGCGGCCCGCCCGGCCCCGTCGTTTTTTCGCGGCGGGGCCGGGCGTTACGGCTCGGGGGCAGGCCTTACAGCGCGCCGGTTTCCGCCGCCGCCCACGCCGAGGGGTACAGCGGGCGCCAGCCCAGGTCCCGGCGCGCGGCGGCGGTGGACACCTGGCCTTCCCACGGGTCGAACTCCATCTGCTGCGAACCACCCGGGTGTGTCCGGCCGTTGAGCGTGTGCAGGTCCCAGGCGGTCAGGGGGGCGTCGTCGGACACGTTGTAGGTACGGCCCTCGATGTCCGGGGTCACCACCGCCCGCCATAGTGCCCGCGCCGCATCCGCGTGGTGTACCACCGCCAGGCGCTGGTGCGCGGGCCAGTTCCCGGCCCAGTGCAGCGACTGTGCCAGGTGCGGGTCGCCCTCGCCGTACACGAACGCCAACCGCGCGACCACCAGCGGCAGTTCGTTCCCGATATCGCGCAGGCCGGCCTCGGCCTGCGCCTTGGACGCCGCGTACACGCCCCACGCCTGGTGCGGCGCGAGCCGGTCCTGCTCCACCGCCGGGCGGCCCAGGCCCCGCCCGTACACCAGGTTGGTGCTGGTGTGCACGAACCTGGCCACCCCGGCCTTGGCGGCCTCGCGGCCCAGGGCGACGGCCGCGTCCCGGTTGACCGCCCAGGCCTGCTCGTCCGGCACCCCGCGCAGCGCCGCCGCCACGTTGAGGACCACCTCGGTGCCGTCCAACGCCCGCGCCCGGTCCGCTGGTTCGCACAGGTCCCCGACCACCGTCTCGACATCGCCCAGGCCCTGTGCCTTCGCCCGGTCGCGCACCAGTACTCGCACCGAACCGCCCTGCGCCCCGGCCCACCGCACCAGACGCGGCACCAGCCGCCGTCCCACCGAACCGGTCGCGCCCGTCACAAGAATCCGCGTCATGTGTCCGTCCCTCTGTGGGTGTTGCCCTCTTCGACGTCCGCCAGCCTGCCCGCGCCGGGGCAGGGGCGGCAGAGACCCGTCGAGCCAGGGATCGCCGATCCCTGGCCGCAGCCGCCGGCCGCGGGGCCGGGCCGACCACGCGGACGCGCCCCGGGTCACCGGTGTGCGGCCGCCCC
>NZ_JBSFJV010000097.1:0-26772 GCF_053598235.1 Kitasatospora sp. NPDC001159 | reverse complement strand
CGCTCAGAAGGTCAAGGGCCAGACTTCGGTCGGCCGGACCTTCTCCGCCAAGGCCGAGACCGGTGGCGACGGCGGCCGGTCTCCGTCGCGGCCCACCTGCCCGGACAGCTCGGCGCGGACCTGCTGGAGACCGCCCGCACCGCCTTCACTGACGGCCTCCACGTCGCCGCCGCCGTCGGCCTCCTCTTCGCCCTCGGCGCGGCCCTCCTGGCCTACCGCCTCCTGCGCCACCTCCCGGCAGCCACCCCGGCCCCCGAGCCCGAGGCCGCCGCCGCCTGACCCACCCGTCGGCCCCGATCCACGCGAGTCATCGAGAGCCCCCGCCCACCCCGGGCGGGGGCTCTCCGCCGTCCGCGGGAGACGGGTGGGGGCGGAGCGGCAGCGGGTGGGCCGGGCGCGGGGGCGGACGGTCGGGCGGGGTTCGCAAAGGCCCGGTGCGGGGGCGGGTGGGCGTGTCAGGGTGGGGGCATGGTGACTGGTCACGGGCGGGTGCGCGGTAGTTACGACGTGGTGGCGGAGGAGTACCTGGGGCGGATCGGGGGTGAGTTGGCGTACAAGGTGGTGGACCGGGCGCTGCTCGGGGTGATCGTGGAGGAGGCGGCCGGCGGGACGGTCGCCGACCTGGGGTGCGGGCCTGGGCACGTGACGGGATGGCTGGTCGGCCAGGGGGCCGCGGTGGTGGGGGTCGACCTCTCGCCGAAGATGGTCGAGCTGGCCCGGCGGGAGCAGCCGAAGGCCGAGTTCCGCACCGGCGACCTGCTGGCGCTGCCGGCCACCGACGGGGAGTTCGCGGCCGCCGTGGCGCTGTACTCGGTGATCCACCTGGAGCCGGAGGAGTTGCTTCCCGCCTTCGTCGAGATGCGGCGGGTGCTGCGGCCCGGCGGGGTGCTGCTGGTCTCCTTCCACCTGGGCGACGAGGTGCGGCGGATGGCGCAGTGGTGGGGCCATCAGGTCGACGTGGACTTCCACTTCCTGCGGACCGAAGCGGTCACCGCCCGCCTCACCGAGGCCGGGTTCGCCGTCGAGGCGCGACTGGAGCGGGAGGGCCTGCCCGAGGAGGCGCCCACCCGGCGCGGCTACCTGCTGGCCCGGCGCCCGGAGTAACCGGCCGGAGACCGTCCACCCGGGGGTGGACGCTCCGGCGTCCACCCCCGGGTGCGTGTCGCGGCGGGCCCGCCGGAGGACCGTGGAGGGGCAACCACGACCGTCAGGAGCCGCCATGTCCCTGCCGTCCCTCCTCTCCCTGCTCGGCCTCGTCTGCTGGGTCGGCTACGAGCTGCTGCTGCGCCGCCGCGAGGACGACGCCACCGGCAGCTGGCACGCGGACGACCGCGACCGCGGCTCGACCCGGCTGCTGATCGGCTGCTACCTCGCGTCCGCCCTGGTCGCGGCGCTGTTCAGTCGCGCCTCGATCGGCGAACTGCCCAGCTGGGCCCGCTGGTTCGGGGTCGCCCTGGTCGCCGCCGGGCTGGCGCTGCGGGCCTGGGGCATGCGGACCCTGGGCCGGTACTACACCCGCACCCTGCGCACCGTGGACACCCAGCACGTCGTCCGCAACGGCCCGTACCGGCTGATCCGCCACCCCGGTTACGCGGGCAGCCTGCTGGTCTGGGGCGGCTACGCGTTCGGTGCGGCGGGCTGGGCGGCGGCCCTGGTGGTCACCGCGCTGCTGCTCGGCGCGTACGGATGGCGGATCGCCGCCGAGGAGCGGCTGCTGCTCTCTGTCTTCGGACGGGCGTACGCAGAGTACCGTGGGGCGTCGAAGCGCCTGGTGCCGTTCGTCTACTGATCGCACCGGCGCCCGTACGGATGTGAGGCAGGACACCGGCCACCCGGGAACGCCCCCGCCGCACTCACGGTCCGCTTGAGCAGCACCTGGTTTTTGGCCAGCGTTTCCCGGCCGGTGTATCCGTTCGCCGTCAGGTCCAGGCATACTGGCGAGCATGGGCGCTAGCGCCCCCCGTGACTCTAGACAAGAAGGGACCGGTGGCCAGGGATGCTGCGGAACGGTCTTGAGCCCTGGCACATCTTCGTGGTGCTGGCGGTCGTCATCCTGCTGTTCGGGTCGAAGAAGCTGCCGGAGATGGCCCGCGGCCTCGGCAAGTCGATGCGCATCCTGAAGGCGGAGACCAAGGCGATGCGCGAGGAGGACCCCTCGGCGGAGGCAGGCACCGCCCAGAGCACGGCCGCCGACCGTCCGGCCGTCACGCCGACCAACGTGACCAAGGCCACCGAGGCGAAGCGCCCCGAGACGACCGCCTGAGTCACACAAGCTCCCGTTGAGCCCCCGGTGGACCCCCGCCGGGGGCTCAACGCCGTTCCGGGGCCCTTGTCCGACCGGTCCGGCCCAGGACCCCGGCCAGGTCACCGCAGGGAGTCGAGCCACTGGACGAGGCGATCTCCGAGGCCCTGGGCGAGGAGGTGGCCTTCCTGGAACTCTCCCGCGAGGAGGCCCACGCCCACATGGCGCGGTTCATGCCGCAGGAGGTCATCGGCGGCACCCTGGACATCCTCGTCCCGCTGCCCGCCGAGCAGACGATCAGCCCCGACGTGGAGCACGTCCTCCACCGTCCGGCCCGTCCCTTGTGACCGCCGGCCCGTAAAGCCAGGCGCCCTGACACCTGAAACAGAACGCGATCTCGAACGGACCTGCCCAGGTAAGACCGGGTGTCGGCCCGTGTGGGCCCGCAGTGCGAAGCCGGGCGTGAAGCAGCGCATCCTGGTGCCCGCCGGGAGGGCCGCGACGAGGGCGAGCACCTCCTGCGCGCCCCCCAGAACCCGATGGTCTCGCCGGGAACGCTGTCCGTCCATGCGTGCCAGCCGAGCGGATCGGTGATGCGGACGACCTCGATGCGCTCGATCAGGTCGGCGGTGGTGGGTATCAGCATCGAGCCGGTGTTCCAGCGGGCTCAGGCCGACAGGCGAAAGAGAGTGGGAAGTCAGGCGGGCCGGCTGTCCACTCCCCGAGGAGAGTTGTCCACAGGCTGTGGACAACTCCGCCCTCAGCTGCGGGTGGCGTCGATGACGCAGAAGCGGTTGCCCTCGGTGTCGGCGAGGCCGCGCGCGGGCGTCAGTCGTCCTGGTTGTCGGCCGTCGCGTGGAGGGTGGCGAACAGGGCGCCGAGGCGGGCGTTCCAGTTGGCGTAGGTGGGGGCGTCGATGGCGCGCTTCTTGCCCAGGTCCTTGATCGTCTTCTGGGCGCCCTTGAGCGTCTGGGCGGCCTCGTCGGGGTTGGCCTCGTTGAGGCGGGCGGCGGTGTCGTCGAGGATCTGCAGCAGCTCCGTCTGCTTGTCGCGCTCCTTGGTGATCGGGGCCTGGGCGACGGCCTGGCGGAAGGACTGCAGCTGGAGCGCCGCGGGCTGGTTGCGCGGGACGGCCTGGGTGGGGGCCGGGAGCCCGGCCGGGGTGGTGGGGGCGGCGGAGCCGGTGGTCGGGGTGGGCGCGGACGCCCCCGCCGGGGCGGTGGCCGGGGCGGTGGCCGCGGGCTTGGCGGCAGGCTTGGCGGCGGCGTGGCCGGCCGGCTCGTCGAAGGCGGTGAGGGCCAGGGCGGTGATCCCGGCCAGGCCGGCTATGCCGAGGGCCCCGAGGACCAGGGGCTTGTTGCGGCGGTTCCGGGCGGGCGCGGGAGGGGCGGCGGGCGGCGCGTCCGGGATCGGCGCCATCACCGAGGTGGCGGCGGCCGGGGGCCGGTGCGACTGGGGCGGGAGCAGGGTGGTGTGCTGCTGGTTCGGGTGCGCCGGGGCGACCGGCGGCAGCATCTGGGTGGGAGCGGCGGTCGCGAGCAGCTCCGCCGTCGGATCGCCGACGGCCAACCCCGGGACGGTGGCCAGCAGTTCGACACGCGCCGCGGTGGCATCGGCCGGGCGGTCGGCCGGATTCTTGGCGAGCAGCCGCAGCACGGCCGCGTCCAGCGCGGGCGGCAGGCCCGGGCGCCGTACGGACGGCGGCAGGGGCTGCTCGCTGACGTGCTTGAAGGCGATCGCCACCGGGGTCTCGGCGGTGAACGGGGTCTCGCCGGTGAGCATCTCGGTGAGCACACAGCCGACCGCGTACAGGTCGGTGCGACCGTCCAGGGCGGAGGCGGTGGCCTGCTCGGGCGAGAGGTAGGCGGCGGTGCCGAGCACGCTCGCGGTCTGGGTCAGGTTGCTGGAGGAGCCGGCCCGGGCGATGCCGAAGTCGACGACCTTCACGCCGCCGTCGTCGGTGATCATGATGTTCCCGGGCTTGATGTCGCGGTGCACCAGCTCGGCCGCGTGCGCGACCGCCAGCGCCTCGCAAACCGCCGCCGCGATGCCGACCGCCCGCTCCACCGGCAGCTGCGGCTGCTGGGCCAGGACCGCGGACAGCGAGCGGCCCTGGACCAGCTCCATGACGATGAACGGGGTGCCCTGGTCCACACCCGAGTCGAAGACCATGACGATCCTCGGGTGCACCAGCATGGCCGCGTGCTGCGCCTCACGGCTGAACCGTTCGGCGAAGCGCGGGTCGTCGGCGAGGCCCCCGTTGAGGATCTTCACGGCCACCTGGCGGCCCAGCACGCGGTCCACTCCGCGCCAGACGGTGGCCATGCCGCCGACGCCGAGTATCTCGACGAGTTCGTAACGCCCGTTGAGCGCCCGTCCGATCACCTGGAACTCCCCTCACGTGCCGTGCCCGGGGTTCCGGGCCGCCTCGTGCACCTGTGCACGATAGCCGCCGACGCCAACGGGGTCCGGAGCAGTTCCCTGGGCGGGCAAAGCGGTCGGCACGGCGGTGGGCGGGGTCTGGAGGCTGCCGTAGCGCTGCATCCGCTGCCAACGCAGCCGGGAGCCCGCCAGCGCGGTGAACACGGACTGGATCACCACCAGGTACATCAGCTGCCGGTAGACGAACTGCTGGAGCGGCAGACTCCAGAGCGGTCCGAGCTTCTCCTTGTCCAGCCGGAACGCGTACGCCCCCATCAGCATCTGGACCAGCAGGAACGCCGCCCACAGGCCAATGATCCGCACCGGGTCGAGGAAGGCCAGCCCGTAGAGCGCGAAGACGTCCACGACCGGGGCGAGCAACGGCAGCAGCACCTGGAACATCAGCAGGTAGAGCAGGCCGCGGCGGCCCAGCTTGCCCGCCTGCCCGCGCTGGGTGAGGGCGCCGCGGTGCTTCCACATCGCCTGCAGGGTGCCGTAGCACCAGCGGTAGCGCTGCCGCCACAGGGCGCTCAGCGAGGCGGGGGCCTCCGTCCAGGCCTTGGCCCGCTCCTCGTACACGACCCGCCAGCCGTCCCGGCACAGGGCCATGGTGAGGTCGGTGTCCTCGGCCAGGGTCTCCTCACCCACGCCCCCGGCGGCCAGCAGCGCGGAGCGGCGGAAGGCGCCGACCGCGCCGGGCACGGTGGGCATGCACTCGGCGAGGTCGAACAGCCGGCGGTCCAGGTTGAAGCCGACCACGTACTCGATGTGCTGCCAACGACCCAGCAGACCACCGCGGTTGACCACCTTGGCGTTGCCGGAGACGGCGCCGACGGCGGGATCGGCGAAGGGCTGCACCAGCATCCGGACGGCGTCCGGCTCGAAGACGGTGTCCCCGTCGACCATCACCAGCAGCTCGGCGCGGGCAGCGGCGATTCCGGTGTTGAGCGCGGCCGGCTTGCCGGCGTTCTCCTGCCGGATCACCCGGACGTACGGCAGGTTCAGCGACTCCACCAGGTCGGCGGTGCCGTCGGTGGAGCCGTCGTCGACCACGATCACCTCGACCGGGTGGTCGGAGGCCAGCAGCGAGCGGACGGCCGGCTCGATCCCGGCGATCTCGTTGTACGCCGGGACGATCACGCTGACCGGCTCGGTGACCGGCGGACCCCAGCCGCGGCGACGCAGCCGCTTGTGCCGACGGGCGGTGTACAGGACGATGACCGCGCGCAGCACGCTGATCGCGCCCGACGCCCAGAGCAGCCAGCCGAGGGCGGTGAGCACCCAGTTGCCGCCGTTCAGCAGCCAGATCAGGGCCAGGCCCTGCCAGTGGTCGCCGGCCCCGGCCGGGTGGACCGGGTCGGGCAGGCCGACGGCCTCGCTCACGGTGGTGAAACGGAAGCTTCGGGCCTTGAGCCCCTTCAGCACGTCGTCGAGCGCCGCGACGGTCTGCGAGCGGTCGCCGCCGGCGTCGTGCATCAGGAGGATCTGGCCCTGGTTGCCGGCTCCTGCGGTCGCCGCCTTGACGATCGCGGGCACTCCCGGACGGCGCCAGTCCTCGCTGTCCTGGGTGGTCAGCACGGTCAGGTAGCCCTCGCGGCCGGCCTGCTGGACGGCGGACCAGCCCGGGTCGTCCAGGGCCTCGGCGGTCGAGGAGTACGGCGGGCGCAGCAGCGAGCTGGTGACGTCGGCGGCCCCGGCCAGGGTCAGCTGGGCCTCGCGCAGCTCCAGCGAGCGGCGCCAGGAGGGCGCGGCACCCAGGTCGGTGTGGGTGAAGGTGTGGATGCCGACCTGGTGGCCCTCGGCGACCATCCGCCGGACCAGTTCGGGGTGGGCGGCGGCCTGGGTGCCGACCACGAAGAAGGTGGCGTGGACGTTGGCCCGCTTCAGGATGTCGAGGACCTGCGGGGTCCAACGCGGGTCGGGGCCGTCGTCGAAGGTGAGCGCGATGGTGCCGGGCTTGGGTGCGGCGGTGCGGGGCGCCGTCCCGGCGGCGGTGTCGATGACCGGGCCGCCGGTGCGGATTCCCTCCGGGACGGTATCGGCGGCGGCGGCAGCAGCGGCCCCGTCCGGACGGTCGTCGTAGAGGTGCTGGGTGTAGCCCTGGAACAGCAGGGTGGCGGCCAGGGTGAGCAGCAGGGCGGTCAGCAGCAGCCAGTGGGTGCGGAGCGGGCCCTTGGGCTGGCGGACGACGCCGCGGCGGCCCCGGCGCTGAGCGCGGGCGGGTGGGGCGGCTTTTCGGCGGCGGGCGTTGCTCACGGGGTGGGTGCTTTCCGGGGTTGGGGTCGGGGGGTGCGTGTGTGGAGGTCGACTCTCGGGAGGGTGGGTGCGGGGCGTCCCTCCCGCAGCGCGTCCCTCTCGCTCGGGCGAGTTGGTGGGGGGTGCGGGAGGGTGCTGGGGGTGGTTCTTGTTGCGGGCGCGCGGGCTTCGCCCTGCGCGCCCGCAGGGCGTCAGAGCTTGGTCGGGCGGTTGCCGGGCGAGTCGGTCGGGCGGCCGTGGCCGGGGGTCGGGGCGGCGCTGGGGGACGCGGTGGCGCCTCCGGTGCCGGTGCCTGCGGGGGGCGGCGGGGCGGTCGTGGGGTGCGCCGCCGTGGGGGACGTCGGGAGACCCACGGGCGCGGGTGGCGCGACGGGTTTGCCGGATGCCGACGAGCCGGTGGGGCTGTGGGTGGCCGTGGCCGGGTGGGCCGACCCCGGCTGCACGGAGTCGGGCCGTTCCGTCCCGATGTCGCTCGGGGCCGGGTCGGTCGCCGACTGGACGGGGGTGGGCGCGGGGGCGACGGCGACGGGGGCCTGGGGCAGCGGCAGGAACGGCGCGCTGACGGTTGGCCCGCCGAGCACCGTGCTGACCAGCAGCGTGAGGTAGCCGGCGGCCGGGACGGCCAGCAGCAGGCCAAGTCGACGGACCCGGCGCTGGCGGCGGCCGGAGGAGTCCACGAACACCGGGGCCGGGGTGGCTCCGGTGTCCTCGATGGGCGGCCCGGCCACAACGGCCGCGAATTCGGCGGTGTCGGTGTCCACGAAGGCCGGGAGGGCGGTGGTCTCGGCGGCCTCCGGGGAAGGGGAGGCGGCCGGGGAACCGGGCAGCGGTTCCCCGACCGCCGGCTCGTGGTCGTGCAGAGTGACGGTCACGGTCGGTCCAGTTCGGTCCGGGCACGGGGGGTGTGCGGCCCGCCCTGACTGCGGGCGGGCGGGCCGCACGTTCCGGGCCGACCGGGTCGGCGGCGCGTCCGGGGTGAGCGCCTGCCGGTCCGGCCGGGGCCGGCCGGGTGGACGGCGGGCACGGGGGAGCCGACCGGCCACCCGGAGCTTTCGGGTGGTGTTGCGGTGGTGCGGTGGTGCGGTGGTGCGGTGGTGCGGGTGGTTCGGTCCGGGTGGGCGACGAGCCCGGGGGGAGTCGCTCGCCGCCCACCCGGAGTTCTGGGGTTACCTCTCGGTGGTGGAACTGTCGGATTTGCTCGGCCGGGCGGCGGACGGGGTCGGCGCGGCCGGTCCGGGCGGAACCGTCACACCGGACTTCCCGGGCTTGTTCCCGGAGCCGCCGTTGGCGTTGGCGTCCCCGTTCCCCTTGCCGACGCCGGTGTTCGGGTCGGTACTGGGGATACCGGTGGTTTGGTTGGGATCGTGCGACTGCGCGCCGGCGCCCGGATGGGAGTCGCCTCCCGGTTTGCCGAGTGCCTCCCCGCAGTAGTCCACCACCACGTCCGCGCTGCCGGCCGCGGCGACCAGCAGAGCGAACTGGGGATCGGCGACCAGCTGGCCGGGGCGGTCGCCCTTGGCTGTCCGGTCGGCGAAGACGCGGCACAGGGCGACCAGCGTCGGAGTGGCCGCCTGCCCACCGTGCCCGTTCGCCGGAGGCGTCGGGGCGGTGGTCGGTCCGGCCGACTGCGCGGTGGTGCCGGACGGCCGGACGGAGCCGGTGGACGGCGAGGCGCCGCCCGGGTGGAGACCGGGGGTCCGGTCGGTGTCCGAGGAGCTGCCGAAGACGCCGCTCGCGGCGGGCGGGGTGCGCTCCGGCTCGGGCCCACCACCGCCCAGGGCGGACTGCAGGTTCCCGGTTCCGGCGGCGACCGCCACCCCGCACAGCGCGGTGGCACCGAGCACGGCGGCAGCGGCCTTCGTACTGAAGGCCCTGGTCAGCGCGGCGGTTGCCATCGATCGTCTCCGGATGGGGGTCACTACGGGGTCGGGCGTGAGACTCGCCTCCCGGAACGCGGCCAGTGCGGCCTCCTCCCCGGCCAGTTCCGCTGCGGTCGCCGGGGCGGCGGCCGCGGCCAGCACCCGGGCGACGTGCCCGGGACCGTCCGGTCCGGTGAGCGAGGCGTCCTGCCCGGCCGACGGGCCGCCCACGGCACCGCCGAGCAGTTGCTCAGCGGTATCACGGTCGATCCGACGGGATCGGTTGGTGCTCATCTCATGTCCTTCAGCGTCGCGGCCCGGCGTTCTGTCACACCTTGCGGAGAACTTTTTTTCGCCGGGTTCCTCGGGAGCTCCCCGGCGCGCGATTCGGGGGCTCTCCTGGAGGCGGGGATCCCGGTCACACCGTGCTGTTCCAGCAGCTTGGCCAGCTTCTTCAACCCGCGGTGGGCGGCCATCCGGACGCTGCCGGCCCGCTTGCCGAGCACCTGGGCGGCGCTCTCCGCGTCCAGTTCCATGACCACCCTCAGCAGCACCGCCTCGGCCTGGTCGCGCGGCAGCCGGGAGATCAGCGCCAGCGCATCCCCGGTGCCGACCGCGGACAGCGCGGCGCCTGCGGTGTCGTCCCCGGCCGCGAGCTCGGCCAGGTACTCGAAGGGCAGGTCAGCGACCGGACGGCGGCGCCGGGCGCGCAGGTGGTCCATCGCCCGGTTGCGGGCGATGGTGGCGGCCCAGCCCCGGAACCCGTCCCCGTCGCCGGAGAAGCCGCGCAGGTCGCGGGCGATCTGCAGCCAGGCCTCGGAGGCGATGTCCTCGGCGTCCTGGATGTCCTCGGGCCGCCCGCCGACCAGCACCCGCAGGTACCGCAGCAGGCCCGGTTGGACGGTCCGGAACAGCAACCGGAAGGCCTCCTCGTCCCCGCCCTGGGCGGCACGTACCGCCGCGGCCAGATCGGGGGGAGCCGGGGCACGGCCCGGTGGCGGGCCTTCGGGGGGTACGGGTCCGGGCCCGCCGACGGGACCGCCGGTGCCCGCTCCGGGGCGTTCTGCACTCTGCACCCGCCACATCATGAGGCATCCCGGCGAACGGGGCGGCGCCGGTCGAAGGACCGGTCCGGTCGGGACCGTCGAAGGACCGGTCCGGTCGGGACCGAGATCCCGTCGACGGCTGCCGTTCGCCCGCGCCCGGGATGCCGCTCCTGCCGACGCCGTCGGTAGGCGAATCGGTCCGGGTCAAGGACGCACCACCGAGCAGGGACGAACCGCGATGACGACTGCCCGCGAGCTGCACGCGAGCGGACTGCGCGAGCACCTCGCATCCGTCCTGCGCCCACCGGTTTCCCTGAGAATGTGCAGGTCAGAGGGGGTGTCACGGGGCGCACCATGACAACTGTCATGCGGATCCGGCAACGGACGGCACTGCTCCGGCGAAGGGGCGGCCGGAAAAACTGGAGGCACGACGCGGGCAGGGGCCCGCGGCCGCCGACCGGGGAGGAACCCACCATGAGCAGCCAGGCCGTCAGCACCGCCACCGCCACCGGCCCCGCCAAGGAGCAGAACCCGCTGGTCTCCGGGCTCCGCCCGCTCGCCCTGGACGTGGCCGCTCCGCTGGTCGGCTACTACGTGCTGCACTCGGCCTGCGGTCTGAGCGAGTTCGCCGCGCTGGCCTGGAGCAGCGCCTTCCCGGCGGCCCGGACCGTCCTCGGTCTGCTGAGCGAGCGCAAGCTCAACCTGTGGGCCTCGCTGATGCTGGTGGTCAACCTGGCGGGCCTGGCGCTCACCTTCGTCACCGGCGACGCCCGGATGATGATCGCCAAGGACGGCGGGCTGAGCGGCACCGTGGCGCTGGCGATCCTGGTCTCGGCACTGGTCGGCCGCCCGGTGATGACCCCGATGCTGATGCCCTTCATAACCAAGGGCAAGCGGGACCGGGCCGCCGCCTGGCAGCGGCTGGTCGAGGGCCGGGCGGCCGCCTCGCGGGCCTTCCGCCGCCACGAGCGGGTGTTCGCCGGCATCTGGGGCACCGCGCTGCTGACCGAGTGCGTGGCCCGGGTGGTCGGCGCCTTCACCCTGCCGGTCTCGACCATGGCCTGGCTGTCCACCGTGTTCCTGATCGGCGCGATCGCGGGCGGCTCGATGCTCGGCCAGATCGCGGTCGAGCCGATCGAGAAGCTGGTCAGCACCGAGGCCGAGCAGCCGACCGCCGAGTGAGCCACGGATCAACCGCGCACCGACCATCGCCTGAACTGCCGGTTCCGAGGATTCGAACAGCCAGGAACCATCGGGATCTCCTGGGAGTCTTATAACGAGGGGGTAACGGGACCCCCCGAATCGACGAACCGGGGAGCCCCACCATGCGGACGAACGCACTGACCACCACCGAGGACCGCACCCTCGCCTGGGACGGCTGCCTGAACGTCCGCGACCTGGGCGGACTGCCCACCGCCTCCGGCCGGCTGACCGCCCGCGGGGCGATAGCCCGGGCGGACAACCTGGACCGCCTCACCCGCGAGGGCTGGGGCGCCCTCCTCGACCACGGCGTCCGCACCGTGATCGACCTGCGCAACGCCGAGGAGTACAAGCCGCTCCTCCCGCTCCCCGAGGGCGTCGAGCTGATCCGCGTCCCGCTGGACGAACTGGCCGGCCCCGCCTGGTGGAACGTCTACGGCCGCCTGGACGGCACCCCACTGGCCCTCCGCCCGTACCTGGACCACTGCCCGCACGCCGCCGCCGCGCTGGTCACCGCGATCGCCGACGCCCGCCCCGGCGGGCTGGTGGTGCACTGCGGCGCGGGCCGTGACCGCACCGGCCTGGCCACCCTGCTGCTGCTCGCCCTGGCCGGGGTCGACCGGGCCGCGATCGCCGAGGACTACCTGCTGAGCAGCCCCAATGTCCGCCCGCTCTACGGAATGCTCGGCCTGCCGGACCCGTACCAGCGGATCGACGCGGTGCTGACCGAAGCCGGGACCAGCGCCGAGGCCGTCCTGGAGTCCACGCTCGACGGGCTCGACCCGGCCGGCTACCTGCTCGCGGCGGGGGTCACGCCCGCCCGGATCGCCGCCGTCCGGGAGCGACTGCTGCCCGCCGCGTGAGTCGGCCCGCGGCCCGGGCGCACCATCCGCAAATAGCGTCAACCGATGGTTGACGATGCGAGGATCGACAACCTACGGTTGACGCATGGAGAATCCCGTTGTTCCCAACACCGCTCCGTTGCGCCTCGACGACCTGATCGCCGCGATCAAGAAGGTCCACACCGACGCGCTCGACCAGCTCTCCGACGCGGTCATCGCCGCCGACCACCTCGGCGAACTCGCCGACCACCTGATCGGCCACTTCGTCGACCAGGCCCGCCGCTCCGGCGCGTCCTGGACCGACATCGGCCGCAGCATGGGCGTCAGCAAGCAGGCCGCCCAGAAGCGTTTCGTCCCCAAGGACCCGGGTACCCCGACCGACCTCGATCCCAGCCAGGGCTTCGCCCGGTTCACGCCCCGGGCCCGCAAGGTCATGGTGGCCTCGCAGGAGGAGGCCCGACGGGCGAGCAACCCCGAGATCACCGCCGAGCACATCCTGCTCGGCCTGCTCGCCGAGCCCGAGGGCATCGGGGTCAAGGCGCTCGCCGCCCAGGGCGTCACCCCGGAGGCCGTCCGCACGGCGGTCACCGCCGTCCTGCCGACCACCGTCGACCACGTGCCCGCGCTGATCCCGTACGACGCCCAGGGCAAGAAGGTGGTGGAGCTGACCTTCCGCGAGGCGCTCAAGCTCGGGCACAACTACGTCGGCACCGAGCACATCCTGCTCGCGCTGCTGGAGCTGGAGAACGGCGCGGGCGTGCTCGCCGGGCTGAAGGTGGACAAGTCCGAGGCGGAGACCTTCATCTCGGAGGCCATCGCCGCCATCATCGCCGCCCGGAACGCGGAGTCCGAGCAGCAGTGAGGATCCGGCGCCCTTCCGCGGACGGAACTCCCGTCCGGGGAAGGGCGCTTCGTCCTAGAAGCCGGAGATGCGGGTGGTGACGATCCGCACCCGGCCGTCGGCGGCCGCATCCAGGGCCGCCCGCAGTCGGGCCGAGCGGGCCGGGCCGAGCAGGTCCAACGCCTCCTCGACGGCGGCCCAGCGGTAGGTGTCCAGCTCGCCGGCCGGGACGGTCACGGGGGTGTCGTCCGGGACGGTGCCGAAGTCGAACATGAAGTGCTCGGCGGGGTGGTCCAGTTCGCCCGAGGGGTGGGTCCAGGAGATGGCCAGCAGCTCACCGGCCTCCTGGACGATGCCGGTCTCCTCCTCCAACTCCCGCTTGGCGCACTCGACCGGGCCCTCGCCGAGGTCGATCGTCCCGCCCGGGAACTGCCAGTGCTCGCGGTACCCGGCCTTCACGATCAGGATCCGGCCGGACTCGTCGCGCAGCAGGCAGCCCGCGGCAGCGTAGATCCGGGGCAGCGAGGCCAGCCATTCCTCGCGGGACTTCAAGGGCTCAGCCGTCACTGTGCTCCTCCTGGGGCAGGGTGGGTTCGGTCGCCCCCACTCTGCCACCGGGCATCCGGCGCCGATTCGTTCCGGACCGATGAGTCGGCGCCCTCGCCGCAGTCCAACCGGCATGAAAACCACACCCCGCGAAGCCGTACTGACCTGTGACCTGGGCGCGCTGACCGCCCCCGACCTGGCCGTGGTCGACGCCCTCGCCCGGCTGCGACTGGCCGCCGCCCGACACCGGGTGGGCGTGGTGCTGCTGAACGCGAGCGGCCCGCTGCGGGAGCTGCTCGCGTTCAGTGGGCTCTCGGCGCTACTGCCGGGAACGGCCGATCCGCTGGACGTCGCCGGGCTCACGGACCCACTCGGCGTCGAGCCGGGGCGGGAGGCCGAAGAGCGGGAAGAGCACATCGGTGCCCAGGAAGTTGGTGAAGCCCGTGATCCGGCCCTCTGACACCTCCAGGACGATCAGCGCCCACGGCTCGTGCCCGCCCGCCGGGCTCGGCCGGTACTGGGCGAAGGCCGGACCGCCGTTGGCCGTCACCGGAAGCAGCCGGGAGCCCCGGCAACCGTGCCCCGGGCCCAGCATCCAGGCCCGCAGCTCGTCCCGCCCCTGCAGCCACATCGCGAACGGCGGCATGTTGAGCGTGACGTCCTCGTGCAGCAGCGCGGCCAGGCCGTCCATGTCGTACGCCTCGAAGGCGCGGACGTAGCGGTCCAGCAGCGCGCGGTGGTCCTCGTCCAGCGCGGGGGCCGGGCGGGCGGCCGAGGCGTCCGAGACGAGCACCGCGCGGGCCCGCTGCAGCGCGCTGTTGACCGAGGCGACCGTGACGCCGAGCAGTTCGGCCACCTCGGCGGCCTTCCAGCCGAGCACCTCGCGCAGGATCAGCACCGCCCGCTGCCGTGGCGCGAGGCGCTGCAGCACGGCGACGAAGGCCAGCTTCACCGACTCGCGCTGGGCAGCCACCTCGGCCGGGTCTCCCGTCTCGGGGAGCACCCGGCCGTCCGGCGCGGGGCCGATCCAGGTCACCTCGGGCAGCTGGGTGCCGCTCGCGGTGGCCACCGTCACCGGCCCGGCGAGGTCCATCGGACGAGCCCGGGCGCCCCGGCCGTTCAGCGCGTCCAGGCAGACGTTGGTGGCTATTCGGTACAGCCAGGAGCGCAGCGCGGCCCGCCCCTCGAAGCCCTTGTGCCCGCGCCAGGCCCGGATCATGGTCTCCTGCACCGCGTCCTCGGCCTCGAAGACCGAGCCGAGCATGCGGTAGCAGTAACCGGTGAGTTCGGTCCGGTACCGCTCCAGCTGGAGCTCGACCGGCTCCTCCGCGATCACCTCGGTCATGGTCGCCCCCGTCGTCCTGCCGTCTTCCGATGCCTTGTGATTACGATGCACCTGACGTGCCGACAGGAACCTAGCGCACGGCACTGACAGTCGGGTCACCGCTTGCCGTGGACCCGGCCGGAGCCGAAGCCGGCGGTCACCACCTTCCACGGAGTGGGTGACTCCTGGCCCTCGATAGCCGGTCAGGTCGGGGCTGGCCACCACGGCACGGGAGAGGTCGCGGGTGGCGAGGACCGCGCCGGATACGGACGTCCGTACGGGGGCTCGCCAACGGCGGTGCGCCCTGGGGGCGGCGGCTCGGACGGGACCGAGTCTTCGGGAGAGCGGCTGCTCGCGGCATCGGAGAACGCCCCGGAGGCGCCCCGGACAACGCCCCTGATCGCACGTCAGGGGCGGACGCCGGGCTTGCAGCATCCGCCCCTGTGGCGCTGTCGGGCACCGTCGGCACCGTCGGGCAGCGAACTCCGCCGGGGTCGACGGGCGCCGTCGCCGGTCAGTGGGCGGAGTGCTTCTCCGCACCGCGGTGCCGGTGCCCCTTGAGTTCCGCGTGCATCGGTGGAGCGGCGTGCATCACCGAGGTCGCCGCGTCGCGCCCGCCGTGGCGGAAGGCGTCGCCGGAGAGGTTTCCGGCGACGTAGGCGGACATGTTCACGGTGCGCGGCTTCGGTCCGAGGCTGCTGGGCGTGCTCGCCATGCCCCGGCGTTCCAGCAGGTCCTGGGCGCCCTGGCGGAGCTTGGCGGTGCTGCCCGGGGTTCGCTTGGTCATCGTCGGCCTCCCTTCGGCGGCTGCGGCCGGACGGTTGCCGGCCGGAGGGGCCGCACGGGCGTTATGTCCGGATTTTATCCGGGTTGCGGGCCGGTGCCACTGCGAAGGGCCTCGCCGTGATCAGCCCATGACCTCGTGGACGAAGCACCAGCGCCAGTCCTCCCCCGGCTCGTAGGAGCGGATCACCGGGTGGGAGGTGTTGTGGAAGTGCGCGGTGGCGTGCCGCTGCGGCGAGAAGTCGCAGCAGCCGATGTGGCCGCAGTCCAGGCAGATCCGCAGGTGCGTCCAGTCCCGGCGGCCCTGGGCCAGGCAGTCGGCGCAGCCGTCGGTGGGCGGAAGGGGCTCGATGTCCCGGGGGGCCATAGCGAGGTCTTCGCAGGCACTCATGGTCGAAGGCTATGACGGCCCGGACCGGGCCGCGTCAGGACACGCCCGGGGCCCCGGCGGCGGGGCCGGGGGCCGTTCCCGGTGCCGTCCGGGTGGTACTGCCTTTCCCAGGAAGGGTTCCCGGGCCGGCCCTTCCCAGGCTGGGCTGTCCCGGGCTGTCCTGGGCTGGGCTGGGCTGTCCCGGGCTGAGCTGTCCCAGGAGGGGCGTGACCCTGGGTCGGCGTCGACAGCGCGCGCAGTGGCCGACGTCAGCGTGCCCCAGGAGCCCAGGAGCCCTCGGTGAGCTACCCCGCCCTCGCCACCCGGGCACCGCCGTCGTCACCGGAGCCGCCAGCGGCATGAGCGCCGCCACCGCCCGGCTGCTCGCCTCCGACGGTGCCCGGGTGGGCTGCTCGCCCGCCGCACCGACCGGGTCTCCTCCATCGCCTCGCACGTCGTCTTCCCCGACTACGCCGTGTACGGCGCCACAGGCCGCGCTCGCCCAGCTGTCCGCCGCCCTGCGCACCGAACTCGGCCCGCGCGACGTCCGGGTCAGCGCGATCGAGCCCGGCCTGACCGACACCGAGTTCGGCGGGCACAATCGACAACCCGGTGCTGCGGGAACGACTCGGGGGGCATGTTCGCCGCGATCCCGGCGCTCAGCGCGGAGGACGTCGCCGACCTGATCGCCTGCACGGTCAGCCGTCCCCGGCACGTCATCCTGCGCCACCGGGTGGTGCTGCCGGTCCGGCAGGCGTAGGGGACCGGCCCCGAGCCGTGCGGGATACCGGCTCCGGGGCCACGGGTGGCATGGGAGCATGCCACCCGTGGCGATCGTGACGGGGAGAACGAACGGCGACACCGGCGGGGGCGGCGGTGTCCCGCCCACCGGGCAGTCGAATACGGGCATGGGCATACCCAGGCAGCCCGGAGCCCGCGAGCCCGGACGTCGGCAGCCCGACGACCGGCAGCCCGGAGACCGACGGTCCCGGATGCGGCCGCTCACCGACACCGGCCGGATCCGGCAGCCCGTCGCGCTGTTCCGGCTCCTCGTCGGCCTGCTCGGGATCGCCCTCACCCTGCTGCTCGCCGACTACGCCCGCGCCACCACCGGAGGCATCGCCGCCGACGTCGCCGAGGCCGCCGCACTGGTGCCGCGGCCGCTGGCCGGCCTCGCGGGCGGACTCACCACCGCCGCGGTCCTGCTGGTGCCCGTCGGACTCGCCGTCCGCCGACTGCTCGGCCCGGACCGGCGGCGCGCCCTCCAACAGGTCTCCGACGGGCTGCTCGCCGCCGTCCTCGCGTACGGCGCCACCCTCGCCCTCGACCTGTGGGCCGACGACCTCGCCCCGACCTCCCTGATCACCGCGCTCACCCAGCGGCTGCCCGCCGACGTACTTGCGCACACCGAGCCGGTCTACGGCTACCTCGCGCCCGTCCTCGCCTTCATGACCGCCTCCGGCAGCCGCGAACGGCGCCTGCCCTGGGCCGTCCTCGCGCTCTCCGGCCTCGCCGGACTGGCCGGCGGCTACGCCACCCCCACCGCGCTGCTGCTCGGCCTGCTCATCGGCTGGACCGGTGCCCACGGCACCCTGTACGCCGTCGGCACCCCGGACCCGCGGCCCCGGCCCGGCGAGGTGCTGCGGGCCCTGCGGGACAGCGGGCAGCGACCGGTCGAGGCGCTCCCCGCGGGGCCGGACCACTACCGGGTCCGGCAGGCCGAGGGATGGCCGGAACTCGACATCCAGCTCCTCGACCGCCAGGCCGTCACCGCCGCCGCCCTCCAGCGCGCCTGGCGCCGCCTGCGGCTGCGCACCGCCCCGCACCCGCGGGCCCTGCGCTCCCCGCGCACCGGGCTGGAGCACGAGTCCCTGGTCACGTACGCGGCCCTGGCTGCCGGCGTCCGCACCCGCCGCATCGCCGCCACCGCCGGCCTCGGCCACGACACCGCCCTCATCGCGTACGAGCACCTGGCCGGCCGGACCCTGGACCAGCTCCCCGACGAGGAGGTCACCGACGACCTCCTCGCCGACGCCTGGCGCCAGCTCGTCCTCCTCCAGCGCCGCGAGATCGCCCACCGCGCCCTGGTCCCCACCTCCCTGCTGATCGACGACACCGGCGCCGTCCACCTGGTCGACTTCGCCGACGGCGACATCGCGGCCAGCGAACTCGTCCTGCGCTGCGACATCGCCCAACTCCTCACCACCCTCGCCCTCCGCACCGGAGCCGCCCGCACCGTCCACAGCGCCACCACCGTCCTCGGCCCCGACACCATCGCCGCCGCCCTCCCCCTCCTCCAGCCCATCGCCCTCGCCCGCTCCACCCGCCAGGCCCTCAAGCAGCACGCGAAGGCGAAGGGGGCTGCCGCGCCCGATGCTGCGGAGCGAGGCGGGGAGGCAACTACGACCCCGGCCGCTGTGGCGGCCGAGGCCGAGGGGCGCGCCGAGGCCGAGGGGCGCGCCGATCCGCAGCCCGCGGCCAGGACGGCCGTGGAAGTCCGCGCAGCAGGCGCCGCGCCGACCGCTGACACCGCCGCGGCCGCGTGCGCCGCCGACGAGCACGCCCAGGACCCCCACGGCGACGGGACCGTACCCGGGGGGCTGCTGGAGGAGATCCGGGCGGAGGTGGTGCGCGGGCGGCCCGAGGGGGTGGGGCGGCCGGTGCGGTTGGAGCGGTTGCGGCCGCGGACCCTGCTGGCCGTCGTGGGCGGGGTGGTGGCCGGGTGGCTGCTGATCCCGCAGTTCTTCGCGGCGGAGGACAACCCGGTCGCGGCGTTGGCGGACGCCGATCCGTGGTGGCTGGCGCTGGCGCTGGTGGCGGCGGGGTTGAGCCACGTGGCGGCGGCGATGGGGTTCGTCGGGTTCGTGCCGGAGAAGCTGAACTTCCGCAACGTCGTGCTGGCGCAGCTGGCCGGGGCGTTCGTGAAGCTGGTGTCCCCCGGCGGTGTCGGCGGGATCGCGCTAAACACCCGGCTGTTGCAGCAGGCGAACATCCCGACCGCGCAGGCGCTGTCCAGCGTCGGGGTGGGGCAGTTGCTCGGGCTGGTGCTGCACCTGTTGCAGCTGGGGGCCTTCGTCTACCTGCTGGACCTGCAGCCCGGCGGTTCGGAGCTGGACGCGCTGCCCGCCGTGGTGGGCGGGCTGGCGGTGGCGGCGGTGCTGCTGGCGGTGGTGTGGGCGATCCCGTCGGCCCGGCGGTGGCTGGCGGCGCGACTGCGGCCGCTGACCGCCGAGGTGCTGCCGCGGCTGCTGGACCTGTTGCGCAATCCGGGGCGGCTGGCGGTGGGGGTGGCCGGGCAGCTGCTGGTGTCGATCTGCCTGATCGCCTGCCTGTACTGCTGTGTGCGGGCGATCGGCCGGGAGCCGTCCTTCGCCTCGGTGGCGGTGGTGTTCCTGGTGGGCAACGCTGCGGGCAACGTCGCGCCGACCCCGGGCGGGGCCGGCGCGGTGGACACGGCGCTGGTCGCGCTGCTGCAGCAGACCGCGTCGATGGAGAAGGGCGGGGCGCTGGCGGCGGTGGCGCTGTTCCGGCTGCTGACGCTGATCCTGCCGGTGTTGCCGGGCTGGGCGGCGATGACCTGGCTGCAGCGCCGCAAGGCCCTGTAGGCCAGCGGCTCCTACTCGCGGTAGTCGTCCTCGTCGAGCTGGACCACCCGGCTCTGCTCGGCGGCGTCCGCGACGTCGGTGGCCGGGTCGGCGCCGAGGGCCCGGCGTTCGGCGACCTCGTCGTACTCGTCGCCGGTGGGTGCTTCGTCGTCGGGCTCGACGGTCTCGACGGCCTCGTCGATCAGGTAGTCCTCGTGATTCTGCGGCATGGCGTCCGTCCTCGCTGTTCGGAGGCTCCCACGGGTGGCGGTACTGGCAGTATCCGCCGCCCGGCGCCCGGACGCGATGTCCTGGGCCCCGCTCCGGCGTGTTGCCCGCACCGCCCCCGACCGGAGGGGAATTGACCCGCGAAACGCATAGCGGAATGACTCAAGAGGCTGGTGCATTCCGCGCCTAGGGTCGTAGCCATGACGACGAACGACATCACCGCCGCCCCCACCCGCCTCGACTACGCCCGCACCGTCCCGAAGGTGTTCCGCGCGATGATCGCCCTGGACGCCGCCGCCCGCGACGGCCTGGACCCGGCACTGGTGGAACTGGTGCAGATGCGCACCTCGCAGCTGAACGGCTGCGCGTACTGCCTGGACATGCACACCAAGGACGCCCGCAAGGCCGGCGAGACCGACGAGCGGATCTACCTGCTCCCGGTCTGGCACGAGGCCCCGGCCGGGGTGTACAGCGGGCGCGAGCGGGCCGCACTGGCGCTCGCCGAGGAGATCACCCGGATCGGCGGCGGGGTCTCGGACGAGGTCTACGCGCGGGCCGCCACGCACTTCGAAGAGGCGGAACTGGCGCAGCTGATCTCGGTCTGCTTCACCATCAACGCCTGGAACCGGATCAACGTGGCCACCCGCAAGAGCCCGGGCACGCTGTAGCGGCGGCAGGCGCCCGCAGGTCCGCGCGGAACGCGCCGCAGGCCACCGGGGGTACGATCGGTGCCGTACCCAGGGCTCATCCGCACCCACCCGGTGGCCCCGAGGCCCATACGAGCGACGGCCCTGGCGAACGACGGCCCTTACGAACGACGGGAAGTTCATGTCCGGCTCGCACTACTTCACCGGTGCACCCGAGGTCGCCAGCGAGCGCCGGCCGATCACGGTCTCCCTCCCGGACATCACCCTGGAACTGACCACTGACACCGGGGTGTTCTCCCGCGGCCGGCTCGACCCCGGCACCCGGATCCTGCTGGAGCACGCCCCGCAGCCGCGGGTGCGCGGCCCGATCCTGGACATCGGCTGCGGCTACGGGCCGATCGCGCTGACCTGGGCGACCCGGCGCAAGCGGCTGCCGGTGTGGGCGGTGGACGTCAACGAGCGGGCACTCGAACTGGTACGGCTGAACGCCGAGGCACTGGGGCTGGGCAACGTCCAGGCCGCGCTGCCGGACGACGTCCCGGAGGACGTCCGCTTCGCCACCATCTACTCCAACCCGCCGATCCGGATCGGCAAGGCCGCGCTGCGCGGGCTGCTGACGCACTGGCTCGGCCGGCTGACCCCGGACGGCTCGGCGTTCCTCGTGGTACAGAAGCACCTGGGCTCGGACTCGCTGCAGAAGTGGCTCAACGAGCAGGGCTACCCGACCACCCGGGTCACGTCGGTCAACGGGTTCCGGATTCTGGAAGCGCGGCCCCGCCCGGATGCGGGCGAGGGCTCCGAGAGTGGACGGGGTACCACGTCGTGAAGCAGTTGCGCGGGACCGAACTGAAGCGTCTGCACCGCTCCTGGCGGCGCAGCAACGAGTTCCGGCTCGCGATGATCCTGGAGAACCTGCAGTCGCCGTTCAACGTCGGCTCGGTGGTCCGGACCGGGGCGGCGATGGGCGCCGAGAAGCTGTACCTGACCGGGGACACCCCGTCGGTGCGCTCGTCCGGCGCGCAGAAGGCCGCGATGGGCACCGACAAGTACCTGAAGGTCGAGCACTTCCCGACCGTCGCCGAGGCGGTGGCGGCGGCGAAGGCCGACGGCTTCAAGGTGGTCGGACTGGAGCTGGCGGACGAGGCGGTGCCGATGTTCGCCGCCGAACTGACCCCGGCGGTGGCCTTCGTGCTCGGGCACGAGGACCGCGGGATCACGCCGGAGGCGCTGGCGCTCTGCGACCAGGTGGTGTTCGTGCCGCAACTGGGCCGGGTCGGCTCGCTGAACGTCTCGGCGGCCGCGACGGTGGCCTGCTACGAGGCGCGCCGCCAGGGGTACGCGATCAGCGGCACCCCGGACGGCAGCGACCTCGGCGGCGACCTCGGCGGCGACGAGGAGTAGTCCGCAGGAGCGTGACAGAGGTGGCGGGGCGGTCCGGGCGGACCGCCCCGCTTCTCGCGCACCCGCGGATCGTCGCCGGGCGACCGCGCCCGCCCTGGACGCGGTGCGGCGCGCCGTCCGCCGAGACCCCCGGCGAAGGGCCGGTCCCCCCGACGGGGGGGGAGCCGGTCCGTTCGTACGGCAGAGGCCCCGGCCGGGGGGGCAGCTGGGAGCGTGGAGACAGCCGGGCAGCAGCCCGACTCCCTTCTCCCCGTAGAGGATTGACCATGCGCAAGCCCACCGCTGCCATCGCGCTCGCCACCGCCGTCACGGCCCTCGCCGCCGGAACCGCGGGCACCGCCGCGACCGCGCAGTCCTCACCTACCTCGACCAGTAACCCGGAAGATCGACCAGCTGACTCCAGAGCCTCCGCTCCACCGCCGACATCCCGACGTCCCCCGCCACCCGCTCCGGATGCCCCGGTCCTGGCCCCGTCAACCCCACGGCCTCCGCCTCGGCCGCCGCCACCGCCCCCGCCCCCGCCACGTGCGCCTGCCCGAGCGCCACCAGCCCGGCCCCCAACCGCCACCACAACCGCCCGACCCGCCTCCACCACACCCCACTCGCCATCCCCCCAGCCTGCCCACACCCCCTCGAGCCCCCCTCGACCCGCTCCCCACCACTCCACCCCGGCCAACGCAAAAGGCCCGGTCAGAACATCTGACCGGGCCTTCCACTTACGACCTTGGGAGCGATTGAGTTCGAGCCGTGCTCACCTGGCGGGTCGGCTGGAGGGTGATCAGCAGGCGGTCTGCCGGGCGAGCACCAGTTCGGTGCTGGGTTTGCGGCGGGTCGCGCGCTGGGCGGAGCGGTCGGAGACCAGTCCGGTGATGGCGAGGTGGGTCTCGGCGTAGGTCTCGCGGCGTCCGGTGAACCTCTGGAGCGGCCGCCACTGCTTGTACTCGGCGTTGGTGTGTTCCACGCAGATCCGTGCCGAGGACTGGCGGCGCCTCCGTTCGCGCCAGGCGTGGTGCTCGCCCAGCGGGGCGTCGTCCTTCGGCTTCTTCGGCGGGGCGCTGACCTGGTCGGGGAATTCGTTGGCCAGGCCCCGGTAGCCCTCGTCGACCTTCGCCCTCACGCCAGGGTGCTGTCGGAACTGCTCGGCGACGCCCTCGGAGCGTACGGCGGTCTGATCGTGCATGCGGCCGGGCCGGATCACCCCGCTGAACAGCGTTCGGCCCTGGCCGTCGCTGAACGTCGTCGTCTTGATCGTGTTCTGCTTCTTCTTGCCCGAGACGAAGGCCCTGCGGCCAGGGCGGCCCGCCCGCGGGCGGCGAACCTGGACCTCGGTGCCGTCGATCCGCAACTCGACGCCTTCGGCGTCAGCGTAGGCGAACAGGTCCTCCAGAGTGCGGATCCGCAGCCCCGGGCGGTCAGGGACGGCGAAGCCGCGGGACGCCAGCAGCGGGCGGACCTCGCGGATCGCGCCGGAGACCGTGGATCGGTCCACTCCGTACAACTCGGCGAGTGCCGCGTGCGGCAGCCCGAGGCGCAAGTACACCAAGGTGACCAACAGCCGGTCCACGAACACCAGCCGCCGCCTCGGGCCGGCACCTGCCGCCCGCCGCCGGTCACCACCGCGCCGCTCACGCAGCGCCGACTCTCGCGAAGCCTCCCACCGCGGAGCGAGTTCTTCGAGCAACTCGCCGAAGTGTGCGCGCGAGACCCCGGACAGGGCAGGATGGGAGCAGGCCGCACGGGCCCAGGCAAGCGTCACAACTCGCCCAACCCGCGCGGCCGCTATCACGTCACGCGCCAGCCGCTGCCAACCCCGACGACGTTGCTTCCTCTACGCCAATGCCAACGCTGCAGGCAGGACCGCTGCCAGAACGGCATCTGCTCACTGACGCCGACTACAGGCCTGGCCCGGGCATAGCGGGGCATCACCCCTCGCTCGCCGGAACCCAGGCGGCCAGTTCGTTCCCGCCGGGCTCACGGAAGTGAAAGCGCCGCCCGCCAGGAAAATCGAACGCCTCGACCGTGACCGTGCCGCCCGCCTCGATCACGGCCTGCCGTGTCGTATCGAGGTCGCCGACCTGGATCACAGCCAACGGCGCGGCCGGGGCCTCGGAACGGTCCTGCTGAAAGCCGAGGCTGACGCCGCTGCCGCAGTCCACGTCCAGGTACTCGGGACCATACGGTGTCGCGGCCCATCCGAAGACCGCTTGGAGGAACTGAGCCGACTGCACGGCCGAGGACGTCGGAAACTCGACCATCGTGAAGCTGTTCATGACGGACACCATAGTTCTGCGACCGCAGGCCGCCGTCACGCTGCGGACGAAGACCCCGCCGCTACCGGTCCCCAAGTCGTTACTGAGCCGCCTGCGGGATTCGAACCCGCGACCTACGCATTACGAGCCCGAGAGTGATCATGATGGCTGCTGTCAGCACCGATCACCTGGTGACGTTTCCGCAGGTCAGGACGTTGCACCGTGATCCACGATCCCGCCCGAACCGGCACGGGCCGCCCCGTCCGCTCACGCATCGCTCACGCATCGCTCACGCATAGAACGACGCGCCGCGGCCCCCAGGCTCTCCATCGTGGTCGGCGGCGACGCGGCCCGGCTGCCTCACGGTTGCGGTCTAGTTCGACGCTCAAGCGAGAGTCGTTGGCCTCGCCTTCGGCAAAGCCAGGCGTCGGGCCCGGGACTGACACGATGGCTGATACTCCGTTTCCAGCTCCCGACGCTACTGAGGCCGACGCCGCTCGCACGGCTGGCCATGCAAGCCGCCTGCGCCAGCCGTTCGTGACACCGACTGCTTCGGTGGATGCTGGCTCTCTCATGAGGCGTTCGGGTACGAGCTCAGACTCCCCGTTGTAGGTTTGGGACCGTCATCAGCGCGGCCCGCCGGGCTTCCCTCCAGGGACATGCCCCCACCCGCACGAGTCACTTCGTGCTGCCTGGGAGCATGTCTTGCTGTTCCGCGACTCCGCGTCCGCGGTCGCCGCCGAGAACCTGGCCGGATCACTGTTCGTGCGCCTCATAGATCAGTTCGTCCACAAGCATGGCCGCAAGCCCAGCCCATCCGAGGTGCGTTCCTGGGAGCGGAGCATTCCGGCCCTGACCAACACCCTCCTGGACGCCGGGCTTGGCATGGTGGAGATACTCCTTGAGTACTCGCTTCCGCTCAACAGCAAGCGAGCTGATGTCATACTCGCCGGCGTCCACCCGAGCACGGGCGAGCCGTCGTACGTGGTGGTCGAGCTCAAGCAGTGGAGCAGCGCGCTTCCGGAGGATGGCGAGCCGCTGCTCTGCCGGGTCGACGCGTACACCCGGCCGGTGCTGAACCCGATCGAGCAGGTCCGCGGCTACTGCGACTACCTGATCTCCTTCAACGGCGCACTCGCCGCCCATCCCGAGCGGCTCTCCGGAGTGGCCTTCCTCCACAACGCTACGGAGTTCGGCGTCCAGGGCCTCTACGAGGTGCAGCAGGACGAGCGCGGCCGGCTCTTCACCGCCGAGCGCCGCGGGGAGTTCATCCAGTACCTCCGCTCGAAGCTGAAGCCCGTCTCCGGTGCCGACGCGGCAGACCAGTTGCTCGCAGGCAAGGTGGCCCCGTCCAAGCAGCTGATGGCGGTCGCCGCCGAAGAGGTCCGCGAGCGCGAGCAGTTCGTCCTGCTGGACGAGCAGCGAGTCGCCTACGAGATGGTGCTGCGCGCGGTCCGTCAGGCACAGCAGTCCGACCACAAGGAGGTCGTCGTCATCACTGGCGGCCCGGGTACCGGGAAGAGCGTCATCGCGCTGTCCCTCCTCGGCGATCTGTACCGGCGTGGCGTCACGGCTCTCCACGCGACTGGATCCAGCTCGTTCACCACCACCATGCGTCGGATGGCCGGGGCACGGAAGCGCCAGGTACAGGAGCTGTTCAAGTACTTCAACAGCTTCATGACCGCCGA
The DNA here is from genome assembly GCF_053598235.1 of Kitasatospora sp. NPDC001159. Classification (NCBI taxonomy): domain Bacteria; kingdom Bacillati; phylum Actinomycetota; class Actinomycetes; order Kitasatosporales; family Streptomycetaceae; genus Kitasatospora; species Kitasatospora sp. NPDC001159. The sequence goes on along the minus strand of NZ_JBSFJV010000097.1, from coordinate 1,245 downwards.
GCGCAACGGGCTGGACGTTCTGATCTGCGACGAGGCCCACCGGATCCGGGAGACGTCGGCGAATCGCTACACCCGGGCTGCCCAGCGCACCGGCAAGCCCCAGATCGAGGAGCTGATCGACGCCGCCCGGGTACCCGTGTTCCTGCTGGACGAGCACCAAGTCGTCCGACCTGGTGAGATGGGCACGGTGGCCCAGATCCGGGCCGCCGCTGCCGTAAAGGGCCTGGACTGCCGGGTGGTTGAGCTGGATAGCCAGTTCCGCTGTGGTGGCAGCGACGCCTACCTGCACTGGGTGGTGCGCCTACTGGGCCTGGAGGCTGGCGGTCCCCTCGCTTGGGAGCCCGATGGCAAGGTCGTCCTGGAGGTGGTCGACAGTCCCCAGGAACTGGAGGCGTTCCTCGACGCGCGGCGTGCGGAGGGATACGGCGCCCGCATGTCCGCCGGGTACTGCTGGAAGTGGACGACGAAGGTGGCCCCGGGCGACCCGCTTCCACTCGACGTACACATCGAGGACTGGGCCCGGCCATGGAACGTGTACGGCGACCGCTCGATCGCCGGCGCCCCTCCGGCCGCGCTATGGGCCACCGACCCGGCCGGCTTCGGCCAGGTCGGCTGCGTGTACACCGCCCAGGGCTTCGAGTACGACTGGAGCGGCGTCATCCTCGGACCGGACCTCGTCTGGCGCACCGATCGCTGGATCACCGACCGGACAGCGTCCAAGGACCCCGTCTTCCGCAAGTCCACGAGCGACGCCGACATCAACCGCCTGATCCGCAACACCTACAAGGTGCTGCTGACGCGTGGAATGATCGGCACGGTCGTGTACTCGACAGACCCGGAGACGCGCGCCAAATTGCGGGAACTGATAACCGGGCAGCGTGACCCAGAGCCCTGGTGCGAGCCTGCCGGCAGCTCCGCTTGAACGAAGGATCCGAATGCCGCTTCCGGGGCTCCCCGGACCTTGGTTGGTTCGGACCTCCCACACTCCGTCACTGGCCAGGTGGTGGAACGGGTAAGCGGGGGTTGTCGGGTGCGACGGTCCGTACTCGGCGAGCAGCCGCTTGAGCTCCTCCTCAACCGCGCTGTAGCGCAGTTCCCCGTCGGTGTCTTGCTGGTAGCTGCCAGGGTGTGACAGCAGCAGCAACGGCTTTGGGTGCAGTTCGTCCTGAGTGAGTGGTGCTTCAGGCTGCGAGGCGGAGTCTGTCCTGGTAGCGGGCTTGGTGGACACGACGGTGTTCCTGCTTG
>NZ_JBSFJV010000096.1:0-27989 GCF_053598235.1 Kitasatospora sp. NPDC001159 | reverse complement strand
GAGTACCGTCACGACGACGGCGCCGCCGTATCCGTCCTGGCGGAGCTCGCGGCCGAGGATCTTCCCGTCGACCGGCTCACTCTGTGCGACGGCGAGCCCACCCGGCTGATGGAGCTGTGGGAGGACGCCGACCTCGCGGTGGTGGTCGACGCGGTGCACGGCCACCCCGGCGAACCGGGCCGGATCCACCGGATCGCCGTCGATGCCGACCACCTGCTCGCCGACCCCCTCGCCGACGAGGCGGCGGCGGCCGGCACCCACGGCCTGGGCCTCGGCCACGCCGTCGCCCTCGCCGCGGCGCTCGCCAAGCTGCCGCGCGAGCTGCTGATCCTGGCGGTCGAGGGCGCGGAATTCTCGATCGGCGAGGGCCTGAGCCCGGCCGTCGCCGACGCGGTGCCGCGCGTCGCCGCCGAGGTGCGCCGAGCGGTGGAGGCCCGGCGATGACGACCCGGCAGGGCGGCGCTCGGCGCCCGGCGACGCCAGGAACCAGCCCAGGGTGACGGCGAGGTCCCAGGGCGAGACCCCGGCCCCGGTCATGCCGTGACCTTGGCGACGAAGGCGGCGAGGTTGGCCACGGTGCGCCGGATCTTCTCCTCGACGGTGAGCGACTCGTGGAGCCGGGTGCCGACCTCCCGCTTGCCGCGCACGTAGAGCGAGCAGGCGAGGTCGCTGCACATGTACGCGCCGACGGAGTTGCCCTGTTTGCCGGCCTTCCCGGCCAGCGGCGCGACCAGCAGCGAGACGCCCCCGGTGTGGGTGGTCACGCAGAGTGAACAGATGCTGCGGCGGGCCTGCCAGGAGGCGGCGCCGGAGGAGCGCAGCGCGACCGCCACCGTACGGCCGTGCAGCTCGGCCGCGAGGTAGGCGCGATCGGGGGCTTGCGGGTCGCGCCACCCGAGGAAGTCCAGGTCGTCCCACGGCTGTTCGACCAGGTCGCGGGGGACGTGCAGGCGCTTCGCCTCACCCTTGCTGCAGTTCACGAAAGCGGCACGGATCTCTTGCTCGGTCAATGGCTTCATAGGAGGCACAGTAAATAACCTAGAGGCATTAGGCAAACATATAATGGCCCCAGGCGATGGAAGGGACACACATGGCACGCGTAGGGCTGAACGCGGAACGACTCACCCGGGCCGGGGCGGAGCTCGCCGACGAGGTCGGCTTCGACAAGGTCACGGTGTCGGCGCTGGCGCGCCGGTTCGGCGTCAAGGACGCGAGCCTGTACTCGCACGTCAGGAACTCCCGGGACCTCAAGACCAGGATCGCCCTGCTCGCGCTGGAGGAACTCGCCGACCGGGTCGCCGCCGCCCTCGCCGGACGCGCCGGCAAGGACGCCCTGGCCGCCTTCGCCAACGCCTACCGCGACTACGCCCGCGAACACCCCGGCCGCTACGCCGCCGCGCAGCTCGAACTCGACTACGAGACCGCGCGCAACAGTGCCGCCGTCCGGCACTCCCAGATGACCCGCGCGATCCTGCGCGGCTACGACCTCGCGGAGCCCGACGAGACCGACGCCGTCCGCCTGCTCGGCAGCACCTTCCACGGCTACGTGACCCTGGAGCGGGCGGGGAGCTTCCAGCACACCCCGCGCACCACGGAGGACACCTGGTCGCGCATCCTGGACGCCCTCGACACCCTGCTGCGCACCTGGCCGACGGCCTGACGTCGGGGCGTCGGAGTCAGCCGCCGTAGCCGCCCCCGCCGGGGGTGCGGATCTCCAGGGCGTCTCCGGCCGCCACCTCGGCACTGCCGCAGCCGGGCAGGTCCTCGACGGTGCCGTCGGCGCGCAGGATCCGGTTGGCGCCGAGGTCGCCGGGGGCGCCGCCGTCGAGGCCGTACGGGGGGACCCGGCGGTGGCTGGAGAGCAGGCTGACCGTCATCGGTTCGCGGAAGCGCAGCCGGCGCAGTGCGCCGTTGCCGCCGTGCCAGCGGCCCTCGCCGCCGCTGCCGGGGCGGACGGCGAACTCCTCGACCAGGACGGGCAGGCGCCACTCCAGGACCTCGGGGTCGGTGAGCCGGGAGTTGGTCATGTGGGTCTGGACGACGTCGGCGCCGTGGAAGCCGGGACCGGCGCCGGAGCCGGAGGCGATGGTCTCGTAGTACTGGTGGTGCTCGTTGCCGAAGCTGAGGTTGTTCATCGTGCCGGAGCCCTCGGCCTGCACGCCGAGTGCGGCGTAGAGCGCGCCGGTGATGGCCTGTGAGGTCTCCACGTTCCCGGCGGCGACGGCGGCGGGGTAGGTCGGGGAGAGCATGGAGCCGGGCGGGACGACGATCCGCAGCGGGCGCAGGCAGCCGTCGTTGAGCGGGATGTCGTCGGCGACGAGGGTGCGGAAGACGTACAGGACGGCGGCGGTGACCACGGCGGAGGGGGCGTTGAGGTTGCTCCCGAGCTGGGGCGAGGTACCGGTGAAGTCGACGGTGGCGCTGCGGCTCTCGCGGTCCACCCTGACCTCGACGGCGATCACGGCGCCGGAGTCGGTCTCGTAGCGGTAGCCGCCGTCGGTCAGGCCGTCGACGGCCCGGCGCACCGCCTGTTCGGCGTTGTCCTGGACGTGCCGCATGTAGGCCTGGACGACGTCGAGGCCGAAGTGGTCGATCATCGCGTTGACCTCGTCGACGCCCTTGCGGTTGGCGGCGACCTGGGCGCGCAGGTCGGCCAGGTTGGTGTCCGGGTCGCGGGACGGGTACCGCGACCCGGTGAGCAGCCGTACGGTCTCCTCCTCGCGCAGCCGCCCGTCCACCACCAGCGGCCAGTCGTCGAAGAGCACGCCCTCCTCGTGGATCTCCCGGCTGGCGGCGGGCATCGAGCCGGGGGTGATGCCGCCGATCTCGGCGTGGTGGCCGCGCGAGGCGACGAAGAACAGCACCTCGCGGCCGTCCGGGTCGAACACCGGGGTCACCACGGTGATGTCGGGCAGGTGGGTGCCGCCGTGGTACGGATCGTTGACCGCGTAGGTGTCGCCCGGGCGCAGCTGCGGGCCACGGCGGCGGATCACCTCCTTGACGGTGGTGCCCATCGAGCCGAGGTGGACCGGGATGTGCGGGGCGTTGGCGACCAGGTTGCCGTCCGGGTCGAACAGCGCGCAGGAGAAGTCCAGCCGCTCCTTGATGTTGACCGACTGGGCGGTGGACTCCAGTCGGGCGCCCATCTGTTGGGCGATCGCCATGAAGAGGTTGTTGAAGACCTCCAGCAGGACGGGGTCGGCGGCGGCGGTGACGGCCTCCTCCGTGCGTGCCCCGGTGTGTTTGAGCAGCAGGTGCCCGGCGTCCGTCATTCCTGCCCGCCAGCCGTCGTCCACGACGGTGGTGGCATTGGCCTCGGCGATCACGGCCGGGCCGGTCACGGTGTCGGACGGTCGCATCGACTCGCGTTCCAGCAGCGGGACCCGGCGCCACCGGCCGCCCGTGTACAGCGGCACATCGGTGGGCTCCGGCGCCTGCCCGGGGGCGGGGGAGAGGGCGTCCAGTTCCGGCTGCTCGGTGAGGCCGGTGCCTTCGACGGCCAGGGCCTCGATCACCAGCGGGCGGTCCATCAGGAAGGAGTAGGTGGCCCGGTGCCGCTGCTCGAACTCGGCCCGCATGTCGGCCGGTTCGCCCAGCGGGACGCCGATCGTGGTGTCGGTTCCCCGATACCGCAGCCGGGCCCGGTGGGTCATCCGGATCCGCTCCGGCGGGGTGCCCTGGTCGAGCAGCTCGGCGGCGGCGGCCGCCGCCAGTTCCTCGGCGAGCGCCCGTACGGCGGCCATCTCCCCCTCCGCCAGTGGCCGTTCGACGGCGTGCTCGCGCAGCACGGTGGTGTCGGCCAGACCGATGCCGAGGGCGGAGAGCACCCCGGCCATCGGTGGCACCAGCACGGTACGGATGCCCAGCGCCTCGGCCACCGGGCAGGCGACCTGGCCGCCCGCGCCGCCGAAGGTGGTCAGGGCGTAGCGGGTGACGTCATGGCCCTGCTGGACGGAGATGCGCTTGATCGCGTTGGCGATGTTGCCCACCGCGATCCGCAGGAAACCCTCGGCCGCCTCCTCCGTCGTCCGGTCGCCGATCTCCTCGGTCAGCTCGGTGAACTGACGTCTCGTCGACTCGGTGTCGAGCGGTTGGTCGCCGTCCGGCCCGAAGACGTGCGGGAAGTGCCCGGCCTGAATCCGGCCGAGCAGCAGGTTGGCGTCGGTGACGGTCAGCGGCCCGCCGTTCCGGTAGCAGGCGGGGCCGGGGTCCGCGCCGGCCGAGTCCGGTCCGACCCGCAGGCGCTCGCCGTCGAAGCGCAGCACCGAGCCGCCGCCCGCCGCGACGGTGTGGATGGCCAGCATCGGCGCCCGCAGCCGCACCCCGGCGACCTGGGTGGTCACCACCCGCTCGTACTCGCCGGCGAAGTGCGACACGTCGGTGGAGGTGCCGCCCATGTCGAAGCCGATCACCCGGTCGTGGCCGGCCAGTTCCGACATCCGCACCATGCCGACGATGCCGCCGGCCGGGCCGGAGAGGATCGCGTCCTTGCCCCGGAAGTGCCCGGCCTCGGCCAGGCCGCCGTTGGACTGCATGAACATCATTCGGACACCGGCCAGTTCGTCCGTCACCTGCCGGACGTAGCGGCGCAGGCCGGGGCTGAGGTAGGCGTCCACCACGGCGGTGTCCCCGCGCGGAACCAGCTTCATCAGCGGGCTCGCCTCGCTGGACAACGACACCTGGTCGAAGCCGAGTCGCCCGGCGAGGTGGCCGATCTCCCGCTCGTGCGCGGGGTGCAGGTAGCTGTGCAGGCAGACCACCGCCAGTGAGCGGATGCCCTCGCGCAGGCAGTCGCGCAGGTCCTCGGCGAGTCGGTCGAGGTCGGGCGGGCGCAGCACCTCGCCGTCGGCGGCGATCCGCTCGTCCACCTCGACCACCCGGGCGTACAGCGGCTCGGGCAGCGTGATCCCGCGGGCGAAGATCTGCGGCCGGTTCTGGTAGCCGATCCGCAGCGCGTCCGCGAAACCGCGGGTGATGCACAGCGCGGTCGGCTCCCCGGTGCGCTCCAGCAGGGCGTTGGTGGCCACCGTCGTGCCCATCCGGACCGAGTCGATGCTTGCCCCTGGGGGGAGCAGGGCCCGGATCCCGGCCACGGCGGGGTCGCGGTAGCGGGCCGGGTCGTGCGAGAGCAGCTTGTGGGTCAGCAGCCGGCCGTCGGGGGCCAGCGCGACCACATCGGTGAAGGTCCCGCCCCGGTCCACCCAGAACTGCCAGCCCCTGGAGGCCATGACCGGCTCCCTCCGCCGTGCCGCGTGGCGCCCCGTACGCGGGAGGCCCCGAGCCCTGGGACCGAGTATCCGACCGGGCGAAGTGGGCGGGCAAACGGGACATACTGGGCGTGCCGGTCGACCCGGGGACAATGGAGGCAGCGATGGTGACCACGACGGTAGGAGTGCTCCGCGAGACCGCACCCGACGAGCGCCGGGTGGCCCTGGTGCCCGAGCTGGTACCGGCCGTCGGCCGACTCGGCGCGACCGCCCTGGTCGAGCCCGGCGCCGGCGCCCTGGCCGGCCACCACGACGCCGACTACCGCGCAGCGGGCGCCGTCGTGGTCGGACGGGCCGAGCTGCTCCGCCGCGCGGACGTCCTGCTCGGCATCCACCCGCCGAACGTCGACCCGGTGCGTGAACTGCGAGCCGGCCAGGTGCTGGCCGCGCTGGTGCGCCCGCACCGGATCCCGTACCTCGTCCGGCAGTGGGCCAACCGCGCGGTGACAGCGATCGGCCTCGATCTGGCGCCGGACCTGCCCGCCGCCTACCCGCTGGACGCCGAGGCCTCCCAGAGCAGGCTGGCCGGCTACCGGGCGGTCCTGCTGGCCGCCACCCGGATGGACCGCTGCCTGCCGCCCTGGGGCACGGCGGGCGGGCTGTTCGACCCGGTCCGGGTGCTGGTGGTGGGCGCCGGCCACGCGGGCCTGCAGGCGATCGACACGGCCCGCCGCCTGGGTGCACCCGTGAGCGCGGTCGAGCTGCGCCACCGCGAGCGCGCGGCGGTCGTCGCGCTGGGCGCCGACCTGCTGGACCTGCCCGGGCTGCACCCGGTCGCGGACGACCCGGAGCTGTGGGAGAGCGTCGACCGTGAACGCCCGGCCTGGGTGGCCGGCCTCGCCGAGGCCGTCGCCAATCACGACCTGGTGGTGACGGCCCTCTACCTGCCCGGCCGGATGCCCCCGGTCCTGCTCCACACGACGGCGGTGGCGCGGATGCGGCCCGGCTCGGTGCTGGTGGACCTGGCGGCCGGCCCGGAGGGCGGCACCATCGAGGGCGTCCGGCCGGACACCACCACACTGGTCGGCGACGGGGTGATCGCCGTCGGCGCCGGGGAGCTCGCCGCCCAGGTGCCCGCGACCGCCTCGCTCGCGTACGCCCACAACGCGCTCGCGCTGCTGGACCGGCTGCTGCGGGGCGGGGAGCCCGCAGCCGACCCGGTGCTCGGGCCGATGCTGGTGACCGACCGGGGCATGGTGCGGCACGAGCCCACCCGGCGGTTCCTGCAGGACGTGACCGCCGTCGCCGGCCTGCCGTAACGCCTCAGGCCCGGGCCCGGACGGCTCCCAGGCCGGACGGCTCTCAGCGCTCAGGCCCGGACGGCTCCCAGGCCGGACGGCTCTCAGACCGCGGCGTGCGCGAACAGCCCCGCGTGGCGGGCGATCGCCCCCGCGTGGTCGGCGCACCGCCGGTAGCAGCAGGACAGCAGCACCAGGTCGGCGGTGTCGACCTGGTCCGTCTCCTCCTCACGCAGCAGCCGTTCGTACAGCAGACGCTGGCGCTGGGCGACCTCGTGCAACTCGGTGAGCACGTCCGCCACGGCCTCCGGCGCCCCGGACTCCAGGGCGTCCGCCGCCCGTCCGACCAGGTCCAGCGCCGCGTCGGCGATCCCGCGCAGCGGGACCAGCAGCCGCTCGTCGAACGGCTCGCGGTTCTGGCGCGTCCAGGCCACCTCCAGCAGCCGCTGCACCAGCTGCCCGAGGGCCTCCGCCTCGCACCCGACGTGGACGCCCACGACGACCCCGGCCCGGCCGCCGAGCGTCCCGGCGGCGTCCTCCTCGATCCGGGCCCGCAACTCGGCCAGGGCCTTCTCGGCACCCGGAATCCCCTCGCCGCCGCTCTCCGCACCGGTCAGCGCGGTCGTCGCGCCGCCCAGCGCGGTGCGCGCCAGCCGTACCAGGCCGGCCAGCTCGCCGAGCAGGGCGCGGTACCCGCCGCCCGCGCCGTCAGGCATCGCGTTCGCTCCCGTCCTCCGGCCCCCCGACCAGTGTCCCTCCGCCACCGCGGGCCGTCGCGGCCGCGACGGGTGCAGCGGACTGCGGGCGTCCCCGTCGGGCCGGGCCGAGCCCCGGGGCACCCGGCCCGAAGCCGAGGTCGACGCGGGGGAGGCGCGGTCAGTAGTCGGCGGCCAGGGCCAGTTGGCGTTCGCGGTCCTGCTTCAGCAGCTGGGGGATGGCGCTGCTCGGCGAGACGCCCAGTTCCGATGAGAGCAGCTCCCGATAGCGGCGGTACCGGCGGTGTGCGTCGGCGACCTCGCCGACGCGCAGGCAGGATTGGACGGCTATCCGCCGGGGTCCCTCGCGCAGCGGGTCGGCCTGGGCCGCGGCGTCGGCCAGTTCGAGCGCCGCGGAGTGCTGTCGGCGCTGCAGGAACGCCTCCGCGAGGTTCTCCAGCGCCTGCACGCGCTGTAGCTCCCACTTTCCCTGGAACGGCGCGAGCCAGTCGTCGTCCCAGCCGTACAGCAGCGGATGCCGGAGCATGCTCCACGCCTGCGGCAGCCGGTCGCCCCCCGAAAGCGACTCCCCGCCGGCCCGGGACGCCGCCGAGACCAGCCCGGCCGCCGTCCGGTAGTCCACCTCGACGTGTTCGGCCAGGACGACGGTGGTGTGCGAGGTCCGTAACAGCTCCCCGACCGTCACCTGGTTCAGCCGCCAGAGCGTCTGGCGTAAGCGGGCCGCGGCCCGGGCGGGCGGCACATCGGGCCACAGGCGTGCCGCGAGGTCGTGGCGTCCCACCGGACGGTCGTCGAGCACCACAGCCGCGACGAGCCGCTGCTGGATGTCGCTGAGGTCGACGACTCGCCGGTCCATGCGGCAGACGAAGTCCGGCAGGAGTGATACGTGCACGGTGCCGAAGTCGGTGGGTCTCATCGCACCTCTCGGGTTGTCCGACGGGACCGTCAGGCTGGACATGTCATCGATTTCCGCTGTACACGGCGGTTTTGGTGTCACGTCAGCTCAACTCTGAGTAGAGATGAGACCGCAGCGCGCCCGAGATCGTCAACACCCGCGACGGGGCCTGCCGCCGGGGCAACGCCGATTCCGAACCGTTGACGGGGCTTCACACTCCGTGCGTAGTATCTGCCCGCAGGCGCCACGACAACCCACAATCGTGGGGTTGTTTCACAAGTCCGCCACGCAGCAGTCTCGGTGACAGCCCAGCTAGCCCGCGACAGTGAAAGGTGGAGGCATGACCTTCAACTCCCTGGAGGCCCTTCGTGAGGCAGGGATCCTCGGCGGCACGATGGCGCCCGAGCTCGAGGAGTTCTACGCCAGCCTGACGCCCGAGGAGACCCGGGTCCTCATCTCGACCAAGACCCGTCTCATGGCCGTCCTGCCGGACGTGGTGGCGCACTCGCAGGAGTGGGCCTCGCCCGAGTCCACCCAGGAGGGCTTCGACGCCGCGATGCTGTGTGCCTGCGGCGCGTGGTCCGGTTCCGGCTCGACGCAGAAGTAGTCCCGACAGTCCACAGGCGCGGCCCGGCGCTCAGGCGTGTCGGGTTGCGCCTGTGCCAGCCCGGATAGGAGGCGGGATGCGAGGGCAGCTGGTCCGGAACCTGTCGTTGTTCGAGGTGCCGACGGGCCTGACGTACTTCGTGCATGACGAGGACTACCTCGTGGTCAATCCGGAGGTGGGCGCCCGATGCGTCCTCGACGGGCGCGAGTTCCGCGTCCTCGAAGCCCTGGCCGGCGTCCGGGCCCGCGGCGAACGGACCCTGGAACCGGACGACGAGGCGGAGCGCGTCCTCGCCAAGCTCGTCCTGAACTGGATCGTCTACTACAACGGCAACAGGCCCGTGATCAGGGTCGCCGAGGCCCCGCTGAACTTCGTGTACTACGCCATCACCGACGGCTGCAACCTCCGCTGCCCCTACTGCTACGCGTCGTCCGAGAAGTGCCTCCCGGGCGAGCTCGACACCGCCGAGTCGCTCGACCTGGTCTCGCAGATCGCGGACCTCGGCGCCCGGACCCTCGTCTTCACCGGTGGCGAACCGATGCTGCGCAAGGACCTGTTCCAGGTCGTCGAGCACGCCAACCGCAGCGGCCTGAAGTCGAACATCATCACCAACGCGACGATGATCCGGACGACGGCGACGGCGAGGCGGTTCGCCGAGCTGTTCAACGCCGTCACGGTGAGCCTCGACGGTGGCACCGCCGAGACGCACGACCGCACCCGCGGCAAGGGCGCGTTCGCCAGGACCCACCAGGCGATCCGGTTGCTCAACGACGCCGGCGTGGCCCCGTCCATCAATCACATCGTCACCTCGGACAACATCGACGAGCTGGAGGACTTCGCTTCGTTCGTCGACGGGCTGGAGGTCCACAGCATCCGGCTGATGAACCACAACGACCTCGGCCGGGGCGTCGGCGACGCGTACGACTTCGGATGGCGGGACCACCTGCGGGTGCAGCAGCTCGTCTGGACCTCGCCGGTGGCCGGGAAGCTCCAGCCGGACGGGCCGCGGCCGGTGACGCCGTGCTCGGTCAAGGGCAACTGCGGGATGGGCGGGAACGAGATCTACATCAACTCCCTGGGCGACGTCTACCCGTGCAAGCTCGTCACGGGCAAGGGGGAGTACGCGGGCAACGTCAGACGGCAGCGGTTGGCGGAGGTCTTCGCCAGTCCGGTGCTGGCCGCGATGCGCCGGAGCACGGTGTTCGGCGGGGAGTTCCACGCCGACTGCGAGCAGTGCTACATCAAGGCGAACTGCGGCGGCGGGTGCCGGGCCTCGCACCTGTCGGAGTCCGGGGATGTCCGGCGCAACAGCCGCCACCTGTGCCGGATCCTGCGGCACGGTGTCACCTCGCAGTTGTGGCAGGAAGCCGGCGTCAGCCGGGCGGAACTCGCCGAGCAGAGCCTCGGCATGACGGTTCCCCGGCTGGTGGCCACCGGCGAGGTGCACCCGGTGCACGAGCAGTGGAAGACCTACGTCCCGGCGTCCAAGCCCGGGATCACGGTCGGTGAGCTCATTCCCATCATGCCGGTGAACAGGAGGTCGGGCGTTGTCCCTGCACATCAGTGATGCGGTCATCTGGCAGGAGAGCGCGGGCGGGATCTCGCTCTACCACACCGAGTCCGGTGACTTCCGGACCCTGAACGCGACCGCCGCCCAGATCTGGGCGCTGGTGGAGAGCGCCGGCGAACGGGAGGAGGTCATCGAGCGGCTGTCCCTGCTGTTCGCCGGGCACAACGCGGTGCTGGGCGAGCGCATCCGCGCCGAAGTGGACGAGTTCATCAGCTCGATGGTCGAGGCCGGTCTGCTCCAGGAGACCGGAGCCGCGCCGGCCGCGCGGCCGTGACGCGGGCGGTCGTCCTCGGCGGTGGCTTCGCGGGCGTCCTGATGGCCAAGGTGCTCTCCGGGCACGTCGACGACGTCACCCTGGTCGAGGGCGGCCGGTACCCGGCGGGCCCGGGCGTCCGGTCGGGGCTGCCCCAGGCGTTCCACAGCCATGTGCTGGTGACCGCGGGCGCCCAGGCCCTGGACACGGTGCTCCCGGGCACCCTGGAGGCCCTCCTCGCGGAGGGCGCGCACCGGCGGGGACTCCCGGGCGACGCGCTGATCCTGACATCGGGCGGCTGGTTCCGCCGCCACGACACCGGCGCCTTCCTGGTCTCCTGCAGCCGGTGGCTCACGGACCACGTCATCCGGCGGGGGGCCCTGGCCGAGGGTGCGGTGGCGGTGCGGGAGCGCACCCGTGCGCTGCGACTCCTCGGTGACGCCTCGCGGGTGACCGGAGTCGTGGTCGGACGGGAGGACGGCTCCAGCGAGACCCTCCGCGCCGACGTCGTGGTGGACGCGACGGGCCGGCGTTCGCGGGCGGGGGAGTGGCTGGCCGCGATCGCCGGGTCCGGCGTCGAGGAGGAGACGGTCGACCCGGGGCTCGCGTACTCCACGCGGATCTACCGGGCGCCCGAGGACCTGGCCGCCGACCTCCCGGCGATCATGGTGCACCCGCGGCCGGCGGCCGACCGGCCCGGGTACGGCGCGACGCTGCTCCCCATCGAGGGCGGCCGGTGGATCGTCACCCTGACCGGCACGCGCGCCGCGGCACCGCCGACCGACCAGCGGGGATTCACCGACTGCGCCCGCGGGCTCGGCTCGCCGATCGTGGCGGAGCTGATCGCCGCGGCCGAACCCCTCGGCGGCGTCCGGCCGTTCCGGGCCACCGCGAACCGCAGGAGGTTCTTCGAACGGGGACCCCGGCCCGACGGCTTCCTGGTCGTCGGCGACGCGTTGACGGCGATGAACCCGGTCTACTCGCACGGGATGTCGATCGCCCTGCTCAGCGCGGTGCGCCTGGACCGCGAGCTGACACGGTACGGCGCCGATCCGTCCGTCTTCCCCGAACTCCAGGCAGCCATGGCCGAGGTGGCCGAGCGGGCGTGGCGGATGGCGACCGATCAGGACCGGCCGCGGGCCGGCTCCGCGCCCGGGCACCGGGCGGGGACCGGGATGTCCCGGGCCGTGCTCGGCAACCCGGCGCTCATGACGGAGCTCTTCCGGGCCCAGACGCTGGCCCCCTCGCCGCGGAGCGTGAACCCACCCCTCCCGCGGGGGCCGTTCGCCGACCCGGCCCCGCCGCGTGACACCGACGAGGCGGTCGCGCAGTACCCGGGGCTCTCCGAATGGTGGCACTCCGGGCGCCCACGCCAGCCAGCTACCCGGGGAGTGAGCCGTGACGGCTGAATCCGTACCTCTGATCCCGCGCTCCGTCCTGTTCGGCAACCCGTCGTACCTCCTGCCGCGGATCTCACCCGACGGGACCCGACTGCTCTTCCTCGCCCCGGACGACGGGGTGATGAACGTCTGGGCGGCCCCGGTGGACCGTCCGGACGAGGCGAGGGCGCTGACCCGGGACCGTGGGCGCGGCATCCGGACCTACGGCCTGTGCCACGACGACCGCACGCTGTTCTACCTGCGGGACGAGAACGGCGACGAGAGCTGGCGGCTGCACCTGCTCGACCTCGTCACCGGCGAGGAACGCTGCGCCACCCCCTTCGAGGGTGTTCAGGCGCGCGTGCTGGCCCACAACCGGTGGCATCCGACCACGATGCTGATCGGGCTGAACAAGGACCGGCGCGACCTGCACGACGTCTACCGCCTGGACCTGGTGACGGGTCGGCTCGCGAAGGTCGCGGAGAACCCCGGCTACCTGAGCTGGATCGTCGACACGGATCTGCGGGTCCGCGGCGGCTCGGCGATGAAGCCCGACGGCGGCACGGCGGTCTTCCTCGACCCGCCGGGCGGTCCGGACGGTGCCGAGCCCTGGCTGGACGTGCCCTACGAGGACGTCATGGGGACCCGGGTCGTCGGCTTCGCGCGGGACGGCGCCACCTGCTACCTCCTGTCCTCCATCGGGGCCAACAGCAGCCGGCTGTTCGCGGTCGACGTCGCGACCGGGCGGCGGACCGCGCTCGCCGAGGATCCCACCTACGACGTCAAGCAGGTGGAACCGGACCCGGTCAGCCGGGCACCGCAGGCGGTGCTGTTCGCCAAGGACCGCGACGAGTGGGTGTTCCTCGACGAGGAGTTCGGCAAGGACATCGGACGGATCCGCGGCGAACTCGCGCTCCAGGCGATCGACGGCGAGGTCTACGTCGACCGTACCGACCGCTCCGACCGGCTGTGGACGGTGTCGGTGGTGACCGGGGCCGGCCCGGTCCTCTACTACGTCTACGACCGGGCGGGCGGCCGACTGCGGTACCTCTTCAGCCACCAGCCGGAGCTCGAACGGTACCGGCTCGCAAGGATGGAGCCCTTCGAGTTCTCCGCGCGCGACGGGGTCACCGTGCACGGCTACGTGACCTGGCCGCCCGGTGCGGACCGCCGGCGCCTGCCGGCGGTGGTGAACGTGCACGGCGGACCGTGGGCCCGGAACACCTTCGCCTTCGACGAGGAGGCGCAACTACTGGCCAACCGCGGTTACGCGTGCGTCCAGGTCAACTTCCGGGGCTCGACGGGCTACGGCAAGCGGTTCCGCAACCTGGGCGCCAAGCAGTGGGGCGCCGCGATGCACACCGACCTGCTCGACGCGCTCGACCACCTGGCCGCGGACGGCAGCATCGACGCCGCCCGGGTCGCGATCATGGGCTGCTCGTACGGGGGTTACGCGGCGCTCGTCGGCGCGGCCTTCACACCGTCGGTCTTCACCTGCGCGATAGCGCTGTGCGGCCCGTCGAACCTGCTGACGATGCTGGCGGCCGGGGCGCCGTACCGGTCTCCGCTGCGGGCGTTCATGTCCGCGAACGTCGGGGACCCGGAGAGCGAACGCGACATGCTGTGGGCTCGGTCCCCGCTCTCGCGGGCCGACGACATCTCCGTCCCCGTCCTGGTGGCCCACGGCGCCAACGACGTCCGGGTGCCCCGGGAGGAGGCCGAGCAGATCGTCGCGGCGCTGGCCGCCAAGGGGCTGCCGCACGAGTACCTGCTGTTCCCCGACGAAGGCCACGGCCTGGCCAGGCCCGGCAACCGCGAGACCTACTACGCGGCGGTGGAACGCTTCCTCGCCGAGCACCTGGCGTGACGGTCCGGCTGGTTCGTTCAGCCGGACCGCCGGCCCCGGTCAGTCCGGGGCCGCGACCAGGATCCGGACCGACGTGGCCGCCAGCCGCCGGGTGACGTCGACGAGTCGGAAACCGCCGTCGGCGAGCAGCGCCCGGAACTCGGCCCGGCTGCGCTCCCGGCCCCCGGTGTAGACCAGCATCGCGATGTCGCTCATGACGACTCCGGCGGCCTCTTGGGCGTCCAGCCGGTCGGGCAGGACGGGCTCCACGACCAGCAGGCGCCCGTCCGAGGCGATCGCCTCCCGGCAGTTGCGCAGCAGCGCGGCGCAGCGCTCGTCGTCCCAGTCGTGCAGGACGCCCTTCACGAGCAGCACGTCGCCCCGTGGCACCGCCTGGAAGAAGTCGCCCGCTTCGATCGACCAGCGGTCCGGGGCGAGCCCGGCCCCCCGGAAGGTCTCGGCGGCGGCCACCGACCCCCGGGCGCTGTCGAACAGGATCCCCCGGGCGTCGGGGGCGGCCCGGAGGACGGCGGCCAGCAGGGTGCCGTTCCCGCCGCCGATGTCGACCACGGTGCGGGCGCCGGTGAAGTCGTACGCCCGGGGTACTTCACGGGCGGTCCACCCGGTGCCCTCGCCCATGGCGGCGTTGAAGAGGCCCGACAGCCGGGGATCGTCGGCCAGGTGGTCGAAGAGCGGACGACCGTGAACCTGGTCGAACGCCGCGCCTCCGGTCCGCACGCCGTCGGTCAGCGCGCCCCACGCGCGCCACGTCACCGGGTCGCCCAGGAGCAGCACACTGGAGCGGATCGACCACGGATGGCCGGCGCACAGCTGCCGGCCCGACTCGGCCAGTGCGAACCGGCCCGGCGCGGCCTCGTCGAGCACCCCCAGCACCGCCAGGGCCCGGACCAGCCTGGTCAGCCCGTCCGGGTCGCAGTCGACCGCCCGCGCCAACTCCCCGATCCCCAGCGGCCCGCCCGCGAGCGCCTCCGGCACCCCGAGTCGCACAGCCGCGTGGAGGATCTGCGAGGTGGCATGGCCGAACGCCATCCGGGAGAGGTTCCCGGTCACCTTCGGATCGATCACGTCATCATTCCCTTCCCAGTGATACCGGTAGGTGGCGCACCCCGTGCAGGAACAGGTCCGGCGTCCATTCCAGCTCGGCCGGGTCGACGGCCAGGGCCAGCCGGGGGAAGCGGTGCACGAGGGCCCCGACGGCGGCCCGGGCCTGGAGCCGGGCCAACGCCGCGCCGAGGCAGAAGTGGATGCCGTGGCCGAACCCCAGGTGCCTGTTCGGACTGCGGGTGATGTCGAAGGCGTCCGGGTCGGCGAAGACGGCCGGGTCCCGGTTGGCCGCCAGCAGCACGGGCACGACGGTGTCGCCGTGCGGGACGACCACCCCGCCGATCTCCACGTCGGCGAGGGCGTACACCGGCCGGGTGTGCCCCACGGGGCCGTTGAAGCGGATCACCTCCTCGATCGCGGAGTCCAGCACGGCGGGCCGCTCGCGCAGCCGGGCCAGCTGATCGGGGTGGCGCAGCAGTTCCAGCACCGAGTTGCCGATGAGGTTGACCGTCGTCTCGTCACCGGCCAGCAGCAACTGGAACACGCTGGAGACCAGCTCGGCACGGCTGATCCCGCCGCCGTCCTCCTCCGCGACGAGCCGTGAGAGCAGGTCCCCGCCCGGACGGCCCCGCCGCTCGTCGATCCTCTCCTCCACGTACGCGATGAATTCCAGACCGGCGCGGCGCACGCGGACCGGGTCCCCGGTCCGCAGCATCTCGTCGCTCCACCGGCGCAGCCCGGCCAGGTCGTCGACGGGGAAGCCGACCAGCTCGGCGACGACCACGACCGGCAGCGGCAGGGCCAGCGCCTCGATCACGTCGACCACGTCCCCGGCGTCCCGGGCCGCGGCCACGAGCCCGTCGACGACCTGTTCCACGCGCCGTTGGACCGCCGCCACCGTGCGGGCGCCGAACGCGGGTGCGATCAGGCGGCGCAGGCGGGTGTGATCAGGGGGGTCGAGGTTGAAGACGTTCCGCCGCGCCATCGCCAGCGGGTCGAAGTCCCACCCTCGACGGGCGGCGGCCAACTCGGCGGGGAGCCGGTCGAGTTGCCGGCCGAGGTCCGGGTCGAGCAGGGCGCGCTGCACGTCCGCGTAGCGGGTCAGGTACCAGGACACTCGGCCGCTCACCGGGTCCATCCGGCGGTGGACCGGCGCCAGTTCGCGCATCCGGTGCAGGAGCGGGTACGGGTCGCCGCGGTGCTCCGGGGCGGTCGGATCGAGGGTGTCCGTCACAGTGACGCACGAGGGTTCAGGGGAGCCCGCAGCAGCGTGCGCAGCAGGCTCGGCAGGTGCAGGCGCGTCCCCGACTCCTCGTGCGACGCGCGGACGAGCCCGCAGCCCACCAACAGACCGACGCCGTCGACCACTTCGTTCCGGGGCCGGTCCAAGGCGGCGGCCGCCTCGGGTACTGTCGGCGCCCGGTCGGAGCGCGCCAGCTCCCGCAGGATCGCGCGATGGGCGGTGTCCAGGCGCTCGACCTCGGCCCCGAGCAGACCACCGAGCGTCCCGGGAGCACCGGCGGACCGGGTCGGAACGGGCAGGACGAGCAGGCCGCGTGCGGGCTCCTCCGCCAGCTGACGCAGGCCCAGCACCCCGAACCGCCCGGCCGCGGCCTCCAGTGCGACCGGCAGGCCGTCCAGCCGTCGGCAGATGCGGACCACCGCGTCCGCATCGGCGCGGTCGGGTGAGAATCCGGGCCGGACCTCCGAGAGCCGGTCCACCAGCAGCCGCACCGACGGCACGTCGGCGAGCACGTCCGGCGATCCCGTCGCGTCCCACTCCGCTCCCGGCACGGCCAGCGGCGGGAGCACCGTCGGCTGGACGCCCGCGACCGGCCAGGGCACCCGGGAGGTGCTGACCACCCGGATGCCCGGGCAGTAGGCCAGCAGATCCTCCACCCCGGCCGGGGGCCCGGCGTCGGCGACCCCGTCGAGCACGAGCAGCGCCTCGTGGTGGCCGATCAGCCGGCAGACCGCGGAGACGTCCCGCGCCCCCGATTCGATCAGCAGGCGCAGCGACCTCGTCAACGGGCCGAACGCCGCACCGATCCCGTCCCGGGCGCGCTCGCCCGCGCCGATCCACAGCACCGGCCAGCCGCGGCGCGAGCCGAGCCGGGCGGCCAGCTCCGCGGCCACCCGGGACTTGCCCACTCCCGGGAGCCCGGAGACGGAGACGGCCCGGCGGTGGCCCGAATCCAGGGCTTCGGCCATCGCCCGCACCTCGGTCTCGCGCCCGAGGAGGGCGTTGACGGCCCGTGGTGCGGCGAGGCCGGGGTCGGTTCCCTCCGGTCTTCCCCGGCGGCCCGCACCCGCGCTGATGAAGAGCTCGCGCGCCAGGCCGTGGAGCCTCAGGGCGTCCGCGAGCAGGCGGACGGTCTGCATCCGCGCGTGCGCCCGGCCCGATTCGAGGTCCCGGATCGTCCGCGGGCTGATCGTCGACAGGTCGGCGAGCGTCCGCTGGGTGAGTCCGGCTTGGACCCGCTTGTGGCGGAGCAGTTCGGGGAACGGCGCTTCGGTCTCGGTACTGTGCACCATGGGGCAGGACGGTAGGCGAAGCCCGTTCCGTCCGCGTCTCCGGTTCGTCGCCGGCCCGTCTGCACTGCGTCTCCGTCGGCCGTCACCCCGAGTTCGGGGCCAGCTGGGCACGCCGGTCGAGCAGCTCCAGCGAGATGCCCAGCAGCGCGGAGGCCAACGGGTCGGACGAGTCCATGACCGCGTGCTCCGACAGCCGGGCCACCAGGTCGCCCAGCCGCGGCACGGCGTCCGCCGTCCGCTCGCCGCGCCGGAGCAGGGCGAGGCTCAGGGCGGCCTGCGTGGCGAGCAGGCCCAGCAGCTCGATGTCGTCGAGTTCCCGGCTGGGGTCGTTAGCCACGCGGACATGGCGGTCCAGCACCTCGATCACGCCGATGCACTCCCCGCCCGCGATGAGCGGGGCGGCCAGGATGCTCGTGGGGACGTACCCGGTCGACGCCGCGGCGTCGTGGGCGAACCGGTCGCTCTCGGCCACGTTGTCCGTGATCAGCGGCTGGCCGCTGGCCGCCACCCAGCCGGCGATGCCGGTGCCGGGCTCGAACCGCTTGCCGACCAGGCCCTGTTCGCCCTCGCCGGCGACCGCCGCGAAGACCAGCTCACCGGTGTCGGGACTCACCATGAAGACCGAGGACGCGGCGGCGCCGTAGACGTAGCGGGCCACCGATACGACGGACTGCAGCAGTTGACGCTCGGTCGCCCCGCTGGCGGGATCGGGTGGCAAGGGCTTCATTCTTCGCCTCCTGGAGCCGACAGGTTCGCTGCGCAGTGGTACAGGACGGTCTTGAGCTGGAACGGCGTGAGCCAGGGGTGCTTGCTCAGCACGAGGGCCGCGATCCCGGCGATGTGCGGCGCCGCGAAGCTGTTGCCGGTGCTCCGGACGGTGCCGCCGCCCGGCCTGGCCACCGGGACGCGCACCCCGCGGGCGCGGAACTCCACCGGCGGCGCGCAGTTGTAGTAGAAGCGCATGCTGTCCGGCTCGGCGTGGCTGGCGACCGAGATCACCGACGCGAAGTTCCACGGGAAGCTCTCGATCGGCAGGTTGTGCGCCGCCGCCACCACCGTCGTGCGGCGGAAGTAGGCGCGGTCGCACAGCTCGCCGAGCCGGCCGCGGAACTCCAGCCTGCTCGTCGACAGGCTCATGCTGATCACGTCGAACCCCTCCTCGATCGCGAAGGCGAGCCCGGCGACCAGCGCGGCGGCGCTGCCGGACCTCCCGTCGCCGAGGACCTTCAGCGAACTGAGCGAGACCCGCGGCGCGATCGCGCGGATGATCCCCGCGCACGCGGTACCGTGCCCGGCGCCGTCCTGCGGCTCGCACTCCGCCACCCGCGGTGCCCGGCCCTCGGCCGTCACCACCTGCCACGCCCGCTCGACCGACCCGACCAGCGGATGGGCCGCGTCCACACCGCTGTCCAGCACGCAGACCCGGACGCCCGCACCGCTCGCGCCCTCCCATGCCCACCGGGCGTCGATCCCGTCGAACAAGGTCGTCGGCACGGGCTCGCCGGGATCGCTGTCGGTCGGCATGCTCCAGGCCGGCATGCCGGAGAAGTGCTGCGGCCGCTCGCGCCGCCAGGGAGCGTCGTTCAGATCCATTGCCGCACCGTTTCCAGAGGTTTCGTCGCACCGACGGCGGTGTAGCTGTCGACGGCCGCCAGCGCCATGGTGCGGGCCTCGGTCTCGTCGCCGAGCAGCCGGGCGGCCCGGGCCAGGTCGAAGCGGACCTCGCCGTGCAGGCACGGGTCGTCGACGCCGTCGAGCAGGGCCGGCAGCTCGGCGAGCACCGGATCGGCGCGGCCGTACCCGGCGGCGATCAGGACCGCCGCCGAGATGCACAGGATCCGCCCCCGGACGTCCATCTCCTGGCGTCGGCCGAGGAGTTCGGTGATCCGCTCGGCGGCCTCGTCCAGTCGGCCCCGCCGGGCGCACTCGCGTGCCGCCTGCACCCGCATGCCCAGCGAGACCGACAGGTAGCCAGCCCTTTCGAGGGCGTCGGCCGCGCGGCGGAAGTGCCGTTCGGCGCGGGCGTGGTCACCGCGCAGCGAACAGGCCATCCCGGCCACCTGGTCGACCAGGACACCTCCCATGGTCAGCCGGAGCTGCTCGACGACGGACCCGGCCTCGGCCAGTGCCGAGCGTGCGCCTGCGTCGTCCCCGGTCAACGCCAGGCAGCGGGCCCGGGCGGCCAGCGCCGGCAGCAGCAGGAACCGGTCGGCGGTGAACCGCTCCACGAGCTCCGCGCAGCCCGACAGCTTCCTGCGCACCGGGGTCGGCGACCACTGCCGGACCTCGCACAGGGCCACCAGGAGCCGGTCCTCCTCGTACGCGTCACCGTCGGCCCGGGCGTGTTCCAGCGCGGCGCACGCCGCCTCCTCGGCGGCCCCGAAGCGACCGTGCGCCAGGTGGAGCAGCATCCGCAGCTGCTCGAACCGGCAACGGGCGAGCCGGTCGGTCCCGTTGCCGTCGAGTTCGGCCCGCAGCTCCTCGACACCCGCCTCGGCGACCTTGCCGAGGCGCGCCGCCAACAGGGACCGCTGCACCAGGCAGAGGCGTCGCCCGGGGGCGTCGGGACCGTGCCGCAGGCCGTCCGCGACCACCTCCTGCGCGCGCCGGGTGTCCCCGGAGAGCATGAGGGCGTCGCTGAGGCGGATGGCCGCGACCTGCCGCCACCGGCCAGGCCCCCGCCCCGCCAGTACGAGCGCGCGTTCGAGCAGTTCGATCGCGGTCGGTAGATCGCGTTGCCTCAGCGCCGCGGTCCCCTCGGCCAGCAGCGCCTCGGCCGCCCGCCGCGCCAGCCGCGGCAACTCCTCGTCGTCCGGGCGCAGACCGCCGAGCAGGTGTGCGGCGGCCTCGAAGTGGAAGCCGGGGCTGAAGCCCCGCTCGGCCAGGCGCCGGTGCCACGCGATGCGCTGCTGCTTCTCCAGCCGCCCGTACGCCACCTCGTGGACCGGCTGCTGGACGAAGCAGTATCCGCCCTCGTCCGTCGTGGCACGGAAGAGCCGCTGCCGCGCCAGCGCGTCGGCGGTCGCGGCCGGCACCGTCTCGTCCAGCACCGTCTCGTCCAGCAGGGCGAGTTGCTCCAGGGTGAACGAGGGACCGATCACCGCAGCCGCGCCCAGCAGCCGCCGGGCGGGCGGAGGGAGCCGGTCGATCATCGCACCCACCATGGCCGTGATGGTCGGCGGCACCTCGTCGACGGTTCGGCCGGTGCCCAGCCACTCCACCATCAGCCGGATGAACCTCGGATTGCCCGCGCTGTACAGCGCGACCCGGTCCGCCAGGCCGAGGTCGTGCAGCTGAACGTCGCCGGGGCCGTGGCCCGCCGCCAGCGATACCGCCAGCCGGGCGCTGTCGACCGGGTCCAGCGCGCTGAGGTCGATCACCTCGCCGTTCTGGAACCGGGGCCCGTCGGGCCCGTCGATCTCCGGGCCGGCCACGCAGAGCGTCAGGAGCGGGACGTCCCGCAGGTCGCCCGTCAGCTCGGCGATGAGCTGCAGGAGCGAAGGCCCCGCCCACTCCAGGTCGTCCCACACCACGATGAGCGGGCGGGTGGCCGCGGCGGCGAGCAGTTCGCGCGCGGCCCAGGAGACCTCCTCCACACCCGGACCCGGTCCGGCCGTGGAGGGGCGGGACGGTGAGGCGTCGCGCAGGCCGGCGAGCACCCCGGCGACGCGGTGGTCCGTCCGCAGCAACTCCGCGCAGGCCGGCACCTGTCGTTCCAGTCCGTCCAGCACGTCGACGAGTGCCGAGTACGTGCCTCTCGCCCCGTAGGACGGGCAGCTCCCGAACACGGCGACGGGCCGGGGCCCGGTCCCGGCCGCGACGAGTTCGTCCACGGTCTCCCGGACCAGCCGGGTCTTGCCGATGCCCGCCGACCCCAGCACCGTCACCAGTGCCGGTCTCCGATCGCGGGCCACCCGGTGGTAGATCCGGCGCAGCCGACGGCGTTCGGCGCGGCGGTCCACCATGCGCGGCTCGTCGCCGCTCCGGTCGGCGGCGGCCTCGCCGGTGACGCACAGCGCGGCGACGGGTTCGGCCTTGCCCTTCAGCGTCAGCGGCGGCACGGGGACCATCGTGTAGTGCGGGCCCGCCAGCTGCGCCACGGTCTCGTTGACGACGATCTCACCGGCGACCGCCGACGACTGCAGCCGTGCGGCGAGGTTGACCACGTCGCCGACGATCCGGAGGCCGGCCCGTGCCGAACGCGTCACCAGGGCCTCGCCGGCGGCGATGCCGCAGTGGATCTCCACCGGTGCCGCATCGGCGGCCGGTGTGCGCAGCCGGCCGACCCCGGCGCGGATCAGCACGGCCGTCCGCAGCGCCCGCAACGCGTCGTCCTCCCGCGAGGTGTCCGCCCCGAAGACCGCCATGACGGCGTCGCCGATGAACTTCTCCACCGTTCCGCCGTGCTCCTCCACCGCGGCCGAGCAGATCTCGTAGTACTGCTCGAGGAGTTGCTGCAGCGGCTCCGGATCGACGCGCTCGGCGAGCCGGGTCCAGCCGACGAGGTCGAGGAAGAGCACGACCACCAACCTGCGACTCATGCGAGGTCCTCCGCCAGGGGGTCGGTCGTGTTGCCGGTCGGCGACGCGGGTCGGTGACCGGGATCAGAGCAGCTTCAGATCGTGGGCCCACACCTCGGCGTCCGTTTCGGCGTCCGCCTGGGCGAGCCGGCGTTGGACCGACGCGACGACAGCCGTCTCCTCCTCGGTCAGACCGGCCAGCACGTCGCGCTGCGCGGCGCTCAACTGGTCGACCGGGAGCCCCGCTTCGCGCAGGCTGGCCAGCGGATCGAACATGTCACTCATCCCTTTCACGAGGGCCGCACGGAGGCGGCCAGATCCCGATCGGCAGCAACCGGTGGACGTAGCAGTAGGCCACCAGCTCCGCCCGGTTCCGGCAGTTGAACCGCCCGAGGAGGACGCTGATCTCCTCACCCACGGTGTGCCTGCTCAGCCCCAGCTCGCGGGCCACGCGGTCGGTCGTGTGCCCCCGCGCCAACATGGCCACCAGCACCATGTCCCGGGCGGAGACCTCGTCACCCCGTATCGCCGTCATCGGCGCGGCCTCCTCACCACGTACTCCGTAGGAACAACTCACGGACCATCACGGCTGCCGTGAACGAGACGCCGTGCCAACGCGCTCTGCGTTCGAACCAGAGCCAGTCGCCGTCCGGGTTGGCCTCCAGGAACACCGGGTCCCCGGTGTCGGAGACGAGCAGGTCGAACGCCCCGTAGCGCAGGTTCCACGCGGCGCACAGGGTGCGCACCGCGTCGGCGGCGGGCGGCGGGCACTCGATCCGTCCCACCGTGACACGGCCGGGGTCCGTGATCAGGCTCGACGGATCAGGCTTGCCTACCTCGAAGGCGCAGATCGCGCCGTCGAGGTGGTAGACACGCAGCTCCCGGGTGCCGCCCAGGTACTCCTGGACGACGACCGGATGGTCGGCGGCCGCGGCGCCGACGGGCGTGGAGCCCTCCGCGCCCGCTTCCGGACCGATGACCGTCGGCAGGCACTCCGGCCAGTTCCGCCGATCGGGCTCGAACAGGCGGAAGTCCTGCGTCTTGACGATCACGCTCGGGGCGCCCAGCCCGCGCGTGCCCGTCGGGACGTGGTTGGTGACGACCGTGCGGGGCGTGCGCACGCCCAGCCGTCGGGCCTGCGCCAGCTGGGCCGGCCCGACGAGCGTGCCACCGGGCAGGGCGGCGGTCGCCGTCGACGCGACCTGTCGGAGGAACCCGGACCAGGTCGCCGCCTGGAGCGGTGTCACCGAGCCCGCCGGCCGCGCCTGCGCCAGCATCGCGCAGGCCGACGCATGGCGAACCCA
The DNA here is from genome assembly GCF_053598235.1 of Kitasatospora sp. NPDC001159. Taxonomy (NCBI): domain Bacteria; kingdom Bacillati; phylum Actinomycetota; class Actinomycetes; order Kitasatosporales; family Streptomycetaceae; genus Kitasatospora; species Kitasatospora sp. NPDC001159. Next base: position 4,794 of record NZ_JBSFJV010000096.1, on the reverse strand, counting down.
GACGACCGCCGGCCTGACCCGGTGGCCGGCGACGTCCAGCAGGCCGGTGTCCACGTCGAGCGCCAAGGGCGTTGCGGGGAGGTCGGCCTGCCGGATCAGTATCGTCGGTGTTTCCAGCGGCCCCGTCAATATCTCGCGCACGATCTCCAATTCGCGGCCGCCCGCGCAATCCACCAGCACCACGGCGGATTCTCCGTCGTGGTTCTCCACATCTCCTGAACGGCTCACGCTGTGAATGCTAGCCACCCGGAACGGGAACGGTGCGGCAGATCGGAGGCAGCTCCAAGGCAGCTTCCGTGCCGACCAGTTGCGTGTCCTCCAGGCGGCGTAGGGTCCACCGGGAACACCTCGGCCGACAATCCCGAAAGCGATCGAGCGTGATGTGAGAAATGCGGAGGGAGGGATCGTGGCGAATGCTGTGGTGCAAGCCGAAGAACTGACCAAGTGCTACCGGGGGAAAGAGACACCGGCCGTCGATGGTATATCGTTCGACATCGCCGAGGGCGAGACCATCGGGCTGCTGGGCCCCAACGGCGCCGGGAAGACGACCCTGATGAAGATGATCTGCGGCGTCACCCCTCCCACCACCGGGAAGATCCGGGTGTTCGGCGCCGACCCGGCCCGCGACCCGGTCGCCGCCAAGAGCGGCATCGGCGCGATGCACCAGTCCGCCCCGTACGACGAGATGCTGTCGGCGCTGGACAACCTGCAGATCGCCGCCCGCTTCAGGGGCCTGTCCTGGCGTGCCGCCCGGCCCTGGGCGCTGGAGCTGGCCGAATACCTCGGCCTGAAGGACGCGCTGTCGCAGCTCCTCTTCCAGCTGTCCGGCGGTCAGCGCCAGCGCCTGCAGCTCGTAAGGGCGCTGCTGACCATCCCCAAACTCCTGATCCTCGACGAGCCCTCCGCCGGACTCGACGTGGCCGGCCGGCACCAGATCGAGCGCTTCGTGCGGTGGCTGCGCGAGGAGAACGGCATGACCGTGATCTGGACCAGCCACATCATCGAGGAACTGGAGCGCAACGCCCAGCGCGTCCTGGTCGTCAACCGCGGCAAGGTGGTCCGCTTCGCCCAACCGAGCGAGCTCGTCCGGGAGTTCGGCACCGCGCACGTGCTGGTGACGGCGGACGACGCGGTCGGCGCGAAGGTCGTCAAGGAGTGGGCCGACGCGGCCGGGCTGACCGCCGCGGTCGAGGACGCCGAGGTGCGCATCGAGAACGCGCAGGTCCGGGACGTGCTGCCGCAACTGTCGAAGCACTGCCAGGACTCCGGAGTGGCGATCTCGGGAGTCTCCACCGTCACAGACTCACTGGAGCAGGTGTTCCTGCGCATGACCGGGAGCGAGGGCTGACACCGTGACCGTGCCCGTATTCGAGAACACCGCACCGGTCGCGACGAGGAGGACGGCCGACTTCACCGCGGTGTTCTACCGCGAGTACGCGCTCCTCGCCCGCAACCGGGTGAACCTCATCCTCGGTCTGACACCCATGCTCGTGTACCTGCTGCTGGTGAACACCTCGCTCGGCAACGTCGTCGGGGACATCACCTACCGGGGCGAGCGGCTGCCGTTCTCGGTCTTCCTCCTCCCCATGGTGCTGGCGATGTCGGTGGTCAGCGCGTCGGGGACGACCGGCATGGCGATGTTCCAGGAGGAGATGAGCGGCGTGTCGACCCAGCTGTGGAGCTGGCCGCTGCGCCGATCGCGCTTCCTGGCCGGCAAGCTGCTCGCCGGGGTCTCGCTCGTACTGGCGCAGAGCCTGCTGGCCCTGGTCGTCGCCGCGGTCATCTTCGACTACCCGTTCCACGCGGCGCAGTGGATCTGGCTGCTGGTGGCGCTGGTGCTCTCCTCGGTGGCCTTCAACGGGTTGTACCTCGCGACGGCGATCCTGATCAGCGACTACCGGACGTTCATGGTGCTCACCAGCGTGTCGGTACCGGTCCTCGTGTTCTCCGCCCCGTCGCTGTCCACGACGCAGCAGCTCCCCGAGGTGCTCCGGTGGATCTCGACGGTGAACCCGGTGACGTACGCGGTCAACGGGATGCGCGACGCCGCGATCTTCGGCTTCGGGAAGGCCTGGCCCGCTCTGGTGGTGCTGGCCGCCGTCGCCCTCGTCGCCAACGCCGTCGCCAGCCGGGCGCTGCTGCGCCGTGCCCAGAACCTCTGACCCACGGGGAGGCCCATCACCGTGCAAACCGACGACGCAGCCGCCGCCACGGCGCGGACCGACGACTCGCCCCTGTCCTGGGCGGCCTCGCGGCAGGACCGTGCCGTGCTCAGGCTGCCCGGGACGAACCGGGCCCGGCCCCCGGAGGCCACCTGGGAGATGGCGCGCCGGGCGGCGGCGAAGGTCGGCGTCACCCGGATCGCCGACATCACCCGGCTCGACACCATCGGCATCCCGACCTTCCAGGCGGTCCGGCCGCTGTCCCGGACCCTCGCCGTCTCCCAGGGCAAAGGGGCGACGGCCGAGCTGGCGCGGTTGTCGGCGGTGATGGAATCCGTCGAGACCTGGCACGTGGAGCAACCCCTGGAGCCCGTCCTGACGGCGGCACCCCGCGACGTCGGCCGGGAACTGGGCTACGACGTCCGTGCCCTGGCGCCCTCGGAACCGAGCGTGCTGCACGACGGCCTGCCCTTGGCCTGGACGGAGGCCAGATCGCTGGTCGACGGCGCGCGGACGCTCGTACCCGTGGACGTGGTGGGGCTGACGCTGGTGGAGCGCGCGGGCTGGAACCCGCCGGCCTTCTTCGAGTCGACCAACGGCCTGGCCAGCGGCAACACCCTGGTGGAGGCCGCGCTCCACGCGCTGTGCGAGGTGATCGAGCGGGACGCGATGACGGCGGCGGTGGCCGCCGGGGGCGAACGGGGCGTGCGAGTCGACCCGAGGACGTCGGGGTCGGTGGTGGCCGAGGAACTGTGCACGCTGATCGAACGGGCCGGCGTCACCCTGGAGGTCCGCCTGGTGCCGTCGCCCACCGGGCTGCCCTGCTTCCTGTCCTGGGTCGCCTGCCATGACTACCCGGCCGCGATGTTCGGGTTCGGCTGCCACCTCAGCCCCTCGATCGCGCTGACCCGCGCCATCACCGAAGCGACGCAGGCCAGGCTCGCGTACATCTCGGGAGCGCGGGACGACCTCCAGGACGACTTCGACCACGTGGACGTCGGCCGGCTGAGCCGCGACCCGGGCCCGGCCGCCGATATCGGCGACCTGGTCGCGGAGCCCGTGGAACGCGCCGGCCTGGTCGACGACCTCCGGTACGCGGTCGAACGGGCGGCCGAAGCCTTCTCCAACCCGCCCCTCCTGGTCGACCTGACGCGGGAGGAGATCGGGGTCCCCGTCGTCAAGGTAGTGGCGCCCGGGAGCCGCGTCTGTCCGGAGGTGTTGTAGTGAGCGAATCGAGGGTGGTCGTCTACACCGGGCCGACGCTGTCCGCGGCCGAGGTCCACGCGGTGCTCCCGGACGCGGACGTGCGACCGCCTGCGGGACGGGGCGACCTTCTGGCGGACCGCTGGTCCCCGGGCGACGTCGCCGTCATCATCGACGGCTACTTCCGGGAACGGCGGTCCGTCGGCCACAAGGAGATCCTCCAGGTGATCACCGAGGGCGTGCACGTCGTCGGCGCCGCGAGCATGGGCGCGCTGCGGGCCGCCGAACTGGCCCCGTGCGGCATGCGGGGCATCGGCACCGTCTACGGGATGTACGCCTCGGGCGAGATCGACGGGGACGACGAGGTGGGCGTCCTGCACGGGCCCGCCGCGGTGGGGTACCCGGCGCAGACCGTGGCGCTGGTGAACCTGCGCCACGGCTGCCGGGAAGGGGCCGAGGGGGATCTGGTTCCGGAGGCGGCCGGGCGGCGGATCGTGGCGGCGGCCAAGGCCCTGCCGTTCACCCACCGGGGCTGGAAGGACCTCGAACGGGCCGTCGGCGAGCAGGACCACGACGCGCTGCGGACGCTGGAGGAGATGATCGGCTCGGGCGCCTGGGACCTCAAGCGGCGTGACGCGGTGTCGGCACTGCGCGCGGTCCGCAGCGCTGGCACCACGGCACCCGGCCCGGTCACGACGGACGCGCCCTTCACCGGCATCAGCCGCACCCAGGCCCTGGCCCGGCGGACCCGGCGCGAGCACGCGCCCGGCCGGTGGATGTCCGACCTCGACGTGCTGGACGCGGTCCGCCTGTTCGACGACGACTACCCGGCACTGCACGAGGACGTCCTGACCGCTCTGCTGGACGACCTCGCCGGCGCGGAGGGCACGACGACCGACGCGTACGCGCGGGCCCGGCTGGGACTCGACGACCGCTCGCCGCTGCCGGAAGCCCTCACCCGCTGGTTCACGGAATCGGAACCGGCCGGGCTCACCGCCGCGGACCGCAACCGGCTCCTCATGGTGCGGGTGTGGCCGGTGTGGCAGTCGGTCGACTGGCGGCCGGCGGTCCTGGCGCGGCTGCGCGAGTCCGGACGCTGGGACGAGTGGTGTCACCTGGTCGCCCGCGCGGACGCGGCCGCGAAGGAGACCCGCCACCGGCTCGTGGTCCCGCCGCCGGCGGTGTGCGCGAAGCTCTTCCTCCGCCACTGGCGCCGGCCCGGCACGTCCCCGCAGGTCGAAATGGTCCGACGGGGATTCTCCGGGCCGGAGGAACTCGGCAGTGCGGTTCGGCCGTTCTTCGCGTTCGACGTCCGACGCGGACGGGAGAACACCGCCGCACGGTGAGCGGGCGGTTCCTCCGTCGGGTGGGGCCGGACCCCGAGGGGCCGGCCCCACCCGACGGCGCGGCGGCTTCGCGACCGGGCGCC
>NZ_JBSFJV010000095.1:0-28223 GCF_053598235.1 Kitasatospora sp. NPDC001159 | reverse complement strand
GGCGCCCGTTCCGTTCTCTCGGGGCGCCCACCCCCCCCCGCTCGCCCGGGGGGCCCCGCTCCCCCGCCTGGGGGCGGCCCCCGCGGTTACGTCACTGCTGGGGCGCCTGCGGCGGGTAGCCGTAGCCCGGCGGCGGGGGCTGGTAGCCGTCCGGCGCGGGCGCCGGCGGCTGGCCCTGGGCGGGCGGGTAGCCGTAGCCGGGCGGCGGGGGCTGGTAGCCGTCCGGTGCGGGCACCGGGGGCTGGCCCTGGCCGACCTGATAGCAGTCGTAGTCGTAGCCCGGCCGTGGAGTGCCCTGCTGCGGCGCCCACGGTGCACCGGGGGCGGGCTGCGGGGCCTGCGCCTGGTACGGCTGGGGCTGCGGGGCCTGGGCCTGCTGCTGCCAGCCGGCCTGCTGGGCGGCCGCCTGCTGGGCCCGGATGATGTCCTCGCCGACCAGGGTGGCCAGCTCGAAGTACGCCTCGCGGACCTTGGGCCGCATCATGTCGAGGTTGACCTCGGCGCCGGCCGCCAGGCTCTCGTCGAAGGGCACCACGATGACGCCGCGGCAGCGGGTCTGGAAGTGCGCGACGATGTCCTCGACCTTGATCATCTTGCTGGTCTCGCGCACCCCGGAGACCACCGTGATGCTGCGCTGGACCAGGTCCGCGTAGCCGTGCGCGGAGAGCCAGTCCAGTGTGGTCGAGGCGCTGGAGGCGCCGTCCACGCTGGGGGTGGAGACGATGATCAGCTGGTCGGCGAGGTCCAGCACCCCGCGCATCGCGCTGTACAGCAGGCCGGTGCCGGAGTCGGTCAGGATGATCGGGTACTGGCGGCCCAGCACCTCGATGACCTGGCGGTAGTCCGAGTCGTTGAAGGTGGTCGAGACGGCCGGGTCGACGTCGTTCGCCAGGATCTCCAGGCCCGAGTTCATGTCCTGCGAGGTGAACTGACGGATGTCCATGTAGCTGCGCAGGTGCGGGATGGCCGTCACCAGGTCGCGGATGGTCGCGCCGGTCTGGCGCTTGACCCGGCGGCCCAGGGTGCCGGCGTCCGGGTTGGCGTCGATCGCGATCACCTTGTCCTGGCGCTCGCTGGCCAGGGTCGCGCCGAGCGCGGTGGTGGTCGTGGTCTTGCCGACGCCGCCCTTGAGGCTGATCACGGCGATCCGGTAGCAGCTCAGCACCGGGGTGCGGATGATCTCCAGCTTGCGGGCCTTCTCGGCCGCCGCGGCCTTGCCGCCGAACTGGAACCGCGGCTGCTGGCGCTGCTGCTTGGGCTGGCTGCGCAGCAGCCGGTCCGAGGACAGCTCGACGGCGGCGGTGTAGCCGAGCGGCGCGCCGTGGGCGGTCTGCTGCGGGGCGGCCGCCTGCTGGAACGCGGCGGGCTGCGGCGCGGCGGCGCCCTGCGGGGGCCAGGGCTGCCCGGGGCCCGGCTGCTGCGGCTGGCCGGGCTGCGGCTGGGCGGCGGCCGGCTGCTGGTAGGCGCCGGGCTGAGGCCAGCCGCCCTGGCGCGGGTCCGCCGGTCCGGCCTGGGGCGGGACGGGCTGACCGGGCTGAGGCTGGACCGGCTGCGCGGGCTGCGGCTGGGGCTGGACCGGCTGCGCGGGCTGCGGCTGCGCGGCGGCGGGCGGCTGGGCGGCCCAGGCGGCCTGCGGATCCCAGGCGACCTGCGGGTCCTGCGGTGCCTGAGGGGTCTGCGGTGCCTGAGGCGCCTGGGGGTTCTGCGGGACCGCCGGGGGCTGCGGCTGGACCGGCTGAGGCTGCGCCAAGGTCTGCGGCGGGGCGGGCGGTCCCGGCTGCGGGCCCGCCGCGGGCGTCGGGGTCGGGTACGGCTGCGGCGTGCCCGGCTGGGCCAGCGGCTCCGCCGTCGGCCAGGCCGCGGTGGGCGCCCGCTGCTCGGGCGTCGCGGCCGGGGCCGGCAGCGGGAACGGGACGTGCTGCGCCTCGGCCTGGACGGACGGCGCCGGCGGCACCGGTGCGGTCGCGGGCGCCTGGGCGGCCGCGTCGGCCCCCGGGGCGGGTGCGGCAGCCGCCGGTGCGGCGGCGGGAGTGCCGGCCGGGGCAGCTCCCGGAGTCGCCGGGGCGTCCGACTGCACGTACCAGGACGGGGGAGTGTAGTCGGGCGCGTCGGACCAGTCGTCGTCGTCCTCCGCCGCGTTGTCGCCGACGTAGACGCCGTCCCGATCGCTGCTCACTAGGGCTCCCTCGTGTTCGCCGCCGCTTGTTCAGCGGTGCCGTTGCCGCAACAAAGACTAGGCCGTACGGCTGCCCCCGTTGAAGGCGGCTTCGTCCCGGACCGGGATCGACCGGCCCGGAACGGTCGGCTCAGTCCATCCGGCGCGGGCCGCCGAGCACCTGCTGTTCGGCCTGTCCGGCCACGGCCCGGACGTACTGGCGCCGCATCCGGGTGGCCCACAGGGTGAGGTCGTCGCCGAGCGCCGGGAGCGCGGCCACGTCCTCCGGCGGGAGGGACAGCACCCGGCCGGTCAGCTCCGCCTCCTGCGGGGAGATCCGCTGCACACCGACCAGGTCGGCCGCGTTGAGCACCCGGGAGGCGTTCGGGCCCAGGTAGGGCAGCAGGGTCAGGGTGGTCTGCCAGGGCGCGGCGGAGAGCCGGCTGCGCGGCGGGCGGGCGCCGAGGTCGCGCACCACCAGCACCGGCGAGGCCACTGAGGCGCCCTGCGGGCCGAGCCGGCCGACCTGGTGGATCGTCACGCACGGCTGTCCGCCGCCGGCGGCCTGCGCCATCGGGCCCCAGAGCTGCCCGCGGGCGGTCTCCACGGCGACCCGGGCGCCGATCGCGGCCGCGCGCAGCGCGATGACCTGCGCCGTCCACATGCCGCCGACCAGCACCAGGTCGTACGCGGTGGGGCGGAACAGGCCGAGCACCGCGGGCAGTCCCTGCGGGTCGACGCCGATGACCACGCCGTCGTCGCCGACCGGGAAGGCCAGCGCCGACAGGTCGGCAGCCTCCAGCACGTGCTTCTCCCGACGCGGGCCGCGCAGTCCGAAGCCGGGCAGGATCCGCGGCCGGACCCGTCGCTGCTCGGCGCCGGGCGTCGGGCCCGGGGCGGGATAGGTCTGGTACGCCATCAGGACGCTCCTCCCAGCGGCAGGGTGGCGAGCATGCCGGGGGCCTGCTCCAGGTCGAGCCGGACCAGGCCGAGTCCGGAGCTCTGCGCCCGCGCCTCCACCTGGCGGCCGACCTGGCCGACCTCGCTCTCGCTGCGCCCGGTCACCCGCAGGTGTCCGCTGACGGTCACCGAGTCGCCGGTGCCGTGTGCGGCGGTCAGGCTGAAGGTGCTGGCCAGCGCCGGGGAGCCGGTGATCAGGTTGACCAGGTCCGGGGCGGCGATCCGGCCGGGGGCGCCGCCGGGGCGGCTCAGCTGCGGCCAGCGGGAGATCCAGTAGGTGCTGTGCCAGCGGTCGTCGATCCGCCAGAAGCGGTTGCCCTCCTGGGTGCGGCGGGTGGTGCCGCCGCCGCTGCCGGTGCCCTGACGCCCGGCCACCGCGATCGGGTTGGCGCAGGTGGCGATGGCCAGAGCGGCGATCAGCTCGCGCTCGTCCAGCACGGTCGCGTTGAACCCGGCGCTGTTGAGCCGCCCGGCCAGCTGGTCGGTGACCCGCTGCAGTGCCTTGCGGGCGCCCTCCTCGCCGCCGCCGCGGGCCCGGACGGCGGTGGCCGCGCGCTCCGGGTCGAGCTTGAGGGCGATCCAGGTCAGCCGCAGTCCGGGGGTGGAGGTGCCGTCGGGCAGTTCGCGGTAGGCGCGGGCGGCCAGCGACTGTTCGGGCAGGTGCGGGGCCGGGGCGGGCTGGGTGTGCTGGACCAGCTGCACCGACTCCAGGGTGATGTCGTCCACGGTGAGCGCCGAGCAGATCACGTCCAGCGGCAGCGGCAGCGCGGTGCGCACCGGGCGCAGCGGCTGGTCCTTGGCCTGGACGAGCAGCACCGAGCTGAGGAAGGTGCCGTCGCCGACCATGCCGGTCTCCCGGCGGATCGGGCGGCCGCCGAACTCGGCCTCGGTGGCGTGGGTGCAGGTGCGCAGACCCGGTTCGAGCTCCAGCGCGGGCGCCAGGGCCGGGTCGGTGCCGGGCGGCGGCAGCAGCGACTTCGCCTGCTTGCGGCGGGACTTGAGGGCGGAGCGGACCCGGAGCAGCTCCGGGATGGTGTGCCCGCGCAGCGGGACGACCGCCAGAACCAGCAGGACCATCGAGACCGCGCCGAAGCCGGCCGCGACCGGGCGGCTGATCGTCCAGCCCACCGCGACCAGGGCGGCCGCGACCTCGACCAGCACGAGCTGTTGGAGCTTCAGGCGCCCACCGAGCAGCCCGGGGCGGGGGTTGACGCGCACCTGGACGGGGCCGCCGGCCGTGGCGGCTGTCGGCGGGTGGACGGCGGCGGCCGGGGCGGAAGGGCCGCCGCGGGCCCGTCCGGACCGGCGTGACCTCCCGCCGCCTGCGGTGCCGCGGCGTCCTGGAGCGGTCTGGCTTGGCATCCCCCGGTGGCCCTCTCTGATCCGTTGTCGCGGCCCGGCTGGCTGGTTCGCGGACCGTACCCGTACCGTACTCACCGTCTGCTGCCGCATCGTAGAGGGTTCGAGCCGGATCCCGCCCGGCGGGTGCGGATCACGGGGCAGGTCGGGCCGACGGGGACCGACCACGCCTGGCACACGTCTGACAAGGGGGACGACGAGGATGGCATCGCGCCGGGACGAGCTGAACGCGTACACCTTCGCCCGCAAGCGCACGGTGGGGGCGTTCCTGCTGCCCGCCGGCGGCGGCAGTGACGAGGACGCGCCGCGACCGGTGAAGGCGGTGTTGCCGAGTGTGCTGGTCGGGTCGTTGGTCGTGGCCGGCTTCGGGCTCTGGGGGGTGTTCAAGCCGGCTGCCCCGCTGAAGTGGGACGACGGCAAGAACATCATCCAGGGCAAGCAGTCGACCACCCGGTACGTGGTGCTGACCGACCCGGACGGCAAGACCAAGCGGCTGCACCAGGTGCTGAACATGTCCTCGGCGCGGCTGGTGCTGCCCGCCGAGGCCAAGGTCGTGGTGGTGGACGACGGGGTGCTCGACCGCTACCCCAACCACGGCCCGACGATCGGCATCCCGTACGCCCCGGACAAGTTGCCGAGCAAGGACAACGCGAGCCAGCCGATGAAGTGGGCGGTCTGCGACCGCCCGGGATCGGACGACAAGCAGGAGACCGTCAACCAGGCGCTGTTCGTGGCGGCGGGCCAGGACGCGGCGGCCCTGTCGGCCAAGGACCGGGTGCTCGGTCAGGACCAGCTGATGCTGGTGCAGCAGGCGGACGACCAGCAGGTCTCCACCGCTCCGGCGGCGGGGCAGCCGGCCGCGGGCGCCGCGAAGGTGTACCTGGTCGACGCGCAGGGCCGCAAGCACGAGATCGGCTCGCCGCAGTCGGACGACAAGGAGCGCAAAGCGCTGATCACCGCGGTCTTCGGGCCCAACGCGGTGCCGCAGCGGGTCAAGCGGGAGTGGCTGGACACCCTGGTGCCCGCCACCGCGATCACCTTCCCGAAGCTCGAAGGGGCGGCCGACTCCCAGGGCCCCAACTCCCAGGTGGAGCTGGGGAACCAGGCGGACCGCCGGGTCGGCCGGCTGGTGCACTACCAGGACCGCCGCTACGTGGTCGGCAAGGACCGGCTCTACCTGATCACCCCGTTCCAGGAGGAGCTGATCCGGCAGAACCCGGCCAACCAGATGCTCTACAAGTACGACCAGGACAAGAAGCCGCGCAGCGACGACATGACCCCGGACGAGCAGTCCAAGCTCAACACCGACACCCGGCTGCCGGGCACCGTCGACGACTGGCCGCTGAAGTCCGGTGCGCCGGTGAACAATTGGCAGGACCGCCAGGACGCCCGCCTGGTCGTCTGCAGCACCTTCGACGGCCTGGCCGAGGACGGGCGTACGCCCAAGCGCAGCGTCTGGGCCGGTACGGCGTACCCGGCGCCGTACAACAACGGCGCGGGCGCGGCGTACGTGACGCCCGGTCACGGCCTGTTCTACCGCGCGATGGACAACGGGACGGGCGGCTCCGGCACCGACTTCCTGATCACCGAGACCGGCCTGCGCTACGCCGTTCCGTCCAACGGTGACGGCGGTCGCCCCACCGCCCCGCCCAGTGCCGGTCAGAGCGGTCCGCCGAAGTCACCGACCCCGCAGCCGAGCACCCCGAACCCGGACGGGCAGCCGACCCAGAACCCGGATGACCAACCCGGCGGCAACCAGGCGCGGTTGGGCTACCCGAACCTCCAGCCGCTGCCGGTGCCGCAGCAGTGGTCGAACCTGGTGCCGGCCGGTCCGCCGCTGACCGCGAAGAGCGCCGCGCAGCCGCAGAACGCCTGATCGATCAAGCCGGGCAACGGAATTGGCACCAGTGTCATGGTCTGGTAACTACTCAGCGCTCAATGTTGGGTGAGTTGCGTGTGCCGACTACAGTGCTGCTGGACATCACACGGGTGATGCAGCGGGGGACCGTGGGCTCTCCGCACACACAATGTTTGTCTCATGGGGGACGGTGGAGCATGGCTGACGGTCAGTTCACGATGACTGCGCAGGAGATGACGGCTTTCGCCAAGAAGATCGAGCAGGCGGTCGGGAGCATCGAGCAGGAGCGCGCGAAGCTCCAGAGCACGGTCGACAACATCACCGGCGGCTGGAAGGGCCAGGCGGCGAACGCCTACACGGCCCTGCAGAACCAGGTCAACAACGAGGTCAAGGCGCTGCAGGAATCGCTGACCAAGATCCAGCACGCGATCGAGCTGACCACCAAGCACTACGCGAGTGCCGAAGAGGAGCAGAAGGCGCTGTTCGGCCAGCAGGGCTGATCGCCGAACCGCTGATCGCTGCGCTGTTCCGACCTTCCGCTCGACGGGGCGCCCGCGGCTGAGCGCGGGGTGCTCCGCATCCTCGTCAAGGGAGACATTGTGACCGACCACATCCTCGTCAACTTCCAGACCCTCCACAACGCGTCCCAGGAGGTCCAGAACTCGGCCAAGCGCATCGACACGATGCTGACCGATCTGCGCAAGGAAGTCACCGCCATCGCGCAGAGCTGGCAGGGCCAGGCCCAGCAGGGCTACAACGCCCAGCAGGCCAAGTGGGACCAGGCCGCCTCCGAGCTGCAGCAGACCTGCGCGAAGATCGCCAGCTCGCTGGAGTCCGCCGCGGTCAGCTACAACCAGACCGAGACCAACAACGCCAAGCTCTGGCACGGCTGACCGAAGGTTCCCGAGCGGGAATGACAGGGGCGGGTACCCGGGTTCCGGGCACCCGCCCTTCGGCGCGTGGCACGGGTGGAGAACATGAGGGGTGGCAGGGTGTCCGGACGCGGGTTCCGTAGGACGGCCGCGGCGCTGGCCGCGCTCGTGGTGCTGGGCGGCCCGCTCACCGCCCCGGCGTACGCGGACGGCGGGCCGGGGCTGGCCGCCGCCGGTGACTGCCCCAAGCCCGCGCCTGATGTGCAGACCGTGCCGTGGTCGCTGCAGCGGATGCTGCTGGACGAGCTGTGGCAGGGCGGGAAGACCACCGGCGCGGGTGTAACGGTCGCGGTCATCGACACCGGGGTGGACGAGCAGAACCCGCAGCTGGCCGGCAAGGTGCTGCAGGGCTCCAACCTGCTGGTCAACAAGGAGACCAAGCAGCCGGTCGAAGGCACCTCCAAGAACGACCCGGTCGGCCACGGCACCAAGGTGGCGGGCATCATCGCCGCCCGTAAGAGTGACAAGACCGGCTTCGTCGGGCTGGCCCCCGACGCGCAGATCTACTCGATCCGGCAGAACGACAGCGAGGGCAACGGTGACGTCTCCAGCCTCGCCGCGGCCATCACGGAGGTCGTCAAGTACAACGAGGACTCGAAGAACAAGGACGACCCGAAAAAACCCCCGATCCGGGTCATCAACATCTCCCAGGATGTGCGCGGCGCGGGCGACGCCCACTTCGGCGGCTACCAGGAGCTGAAGGCTGCGATCGAGTCCGCCGAGCAGAACAACATCGTGGTGGTCGCCTCCAGCGGCAACGACGGCAAGGAGGGCGACACCTACCCGGGCGCCTTCCCGACCGTGCTGGCCGTCGGCGCCTCTGACCGCAACAACGAGCGCGCGCCGTTCTCCCAGTACGGCTCCTTCGTGAAGGTCGCCGGGCCCGGCGTCGACATGCTCTCCACGGTGCCCGGGGGCGGCCAGTGCGTGGACAACGGCACCAGCTTCGCCGCCCCGTACGTCTCCGGGCTCGCCGCGCTGCTGTTCGGCGCGCACCCGAAGTGGACACCGGCCCAGGTACGGGCCTGGATCGAGCAGACCGCCCAGCGCACCGAGCGCGGCCCGAACCAGTTCATCGGCTGGGGCGTGGTGGACCCGGTCAAGGCCGTCACCAAGGCCCCCGATGAACCGCCGTCCGCCCCCACCCCCGACGCCCCCGTGCAGCTGGCCGCCGCCCCGATCGTGCCGCGGCCGGTCGGCCTCGGCGAGACCCAGGCCGACCGGGACGGCCGCACCGCGACGTACGTGGTCGCCGTCGGGGCGCTGCTGGTCGCGCTGCTGATCGGCGGCGGTGTCGTGCTGCGTGACCACCGCCGTAAGTCCGCCGACTGATCCGCGCCCCGCGACTGCTCGGAAAAATCCTGTGAAACGTCTGTAACACCGTCGGCCGCCCACCGCATCCAAGAAGTGTCAGGGAGCGCGGACGAGGGGGAGCGGCGGGCATGGGGTGGATCGGGGGCGGCCGGGAGGCCAAGGACGCCGAGTTCCTGGAACTCGTTTCCAGCCGAACCGGACACCTGTACCGCTCGGCCTGCCTGCTCACCAGCGGGGACACCCACTACGCCGAGGACCTCGTTCAGGAGGCCCTCAGCCGGATGTACGTGCTCTGGCGGCGCAGCGCCTTCACCGGCGGCCGGAGCCGGATCGACAACCCGGCGGCCTACACCCACACCGTCATGGTGCGCACCTTCATCGCCCAGCAGCGCCGCCGCTCCAGCGGTGAGCGCCCGACGGAGGCGCTGCCGGAGCCGGAGGGGCGCGACGCGGACAGCAGTCTGCGGCTGACCCTGCTCGACGCGCTCGGGCAGATGCCGGCCAAGGACCGTGCCGTGCTGGTGCTGCGCTACTGGGAGGACCGCAGCGTCGAGGAGACCGCCGAGGTGCTGCGGGTCTCCTCCGGTGCGGTCCGCACCCGGACCACCCGGGCGCTGTCCCGGCTGCGCTCCCTGCTCGGCGACTCGCTGGCCGAACTCGCCGCCCACTGAAACGTTTTTGCACGGCCCGCCGACCACATTCGTGACGCAAGGAGACGGTGACCAGCCATGTCCGAACCGGACAAGTTCGATGACGATCTTCTTTACGCCATCACCCGTACCGGTGAGGGCTTCCGCCCGGAGCAGGCCGATCAGGCCGGCCTGGTCGCGGGCGGGTACCAGCGCGGCCGCCGCCGCTGGCGCCGCCGTTCGACCGTCGCAGTGGTGGGCGGCGCCGCCGCACTCGCCCTGGTCGGCACCGGCGCGGTGTACCTGACCGGTGCCACCGCCTCCTCCGGCGCGGGCACGGTGGCCGCCGCGAGTTCCGGGGCAGCGAGCTCCAGCGCCGCGGTGACCCCGGCCTCCGCGGGCTCGGCCTCCCCCTCGACGGCGGTGGTCTCCGGCGACGAGGTGCTGGCCACCTTCCAGGCGTTGCTGCCCAAGGGCCGGACCGCCGACGGCAAGGGCCGCGGCACCGACGACCCCATGCTCAAGGGCACCTTCGCGAGCGCGCAGCTGGTGTACGACGACGGTCAGGGCAAGTCGCTGCTCTCGATCGGGATCCGGAAGCACCGCAGGGGCCAGGCGCAGGAGCGGAGCTGCCCGGACTCCAAGGACAACTGGATCGACTCGTGCGCGGTCACCACGCTGGCGGACGGCTCCAAGCTGTTCCTCCAGCAGGGGTACGAGTACTCGGACCACCGCGCCGACACCAAGGAGTGGATGGCGGCGCTGACCGGGCCGGACGGTCGGGACATCTCCCTCAGCGAGTGGAACTCGCCGCAGGAGAAGGGGGCGCCCGACAGCCGTCCCAACCCGCCGCTCACGCTGGAACAGCTGAAGGCGGTCGTCTCCGACAAGTCCTGGGACCGGATCGTCGCGGCGGTCCAGTACGACGGGGTCGACTACGCGGCCCAGGACACCGGTTTGTCACTGCAGGACCGGCAGTCGATCCTCGCCGGTCTGCTGCCCGCCGGGGTGACCGTCACCAAGATCGACGGCAACGAGGTCACCGCCAATGTCCAGCTCGCCCAGGGCGGTGCCACGGGATCGGTGTTCCTGCGGGTGCAGAAGCTGGTCCGGACGCCAGGTGACCAGACCGACAAGTTGTTCGAGGGTGCGACCGTGCTGCCCGAGGGGGGCGTGCTCAAGCTCTACGGTCCGGGGACGCCCGACGCGAAGGGCCAGCCGATGGCGGACGTCCTGCGGGGCGACCTGCGCGTCACCGTCTCCCAGGGGCCGACCGGCAAGCCGCTCCTCACGCTGGACCAGCTGAAGGCGATCGCCACCAGCTCGGCGTGGAAGCCGAAGAAGTAGCGGCACGGAACACGGCGGCGCCCCGGGCTTGGGGGAGAGCCCGGGGCACCGCCGTGTGGGGGAGGGATGTGGGGGGCGGGGGTCAGCCCTGCTGGTCCTCGGGGAGGCTGATCACCCAGCGGGTGGCCTGCCGGGGGCGCAGGTAGAACAGCCAGTAGAGGGTGGCGGCGGCGGTGATGCCGCCGGTCCACAGCAGGGGCTCGGTGTCCAGCTGAGTCATGATGTAGACGAGCACGGCGATCAGCAGCGCCGGGACGACCGGCCACAGCGGCATCCGCCAGGCGGAGGCGTGCTTGTGGTGGCCGCGCCGGGAGAGCAGCGAGGCGATCGCGACCAGCAGGTACATCGCGGTGACGGCGACGCCGGTGATGTTGCTGAGCAGCTCGCCCTTGACGAAGCAGAGCGCGGCGCCGGGGATGCCGACCGCCAGGGTGGCGATCCACGGGGAGCCGAAGCGGCCGAGGGTGCCGAAGGCCTTGTTGACCGGCTCGGGCCAGGCCTTGTCGCGGGCGGAGGCGAACAGTACCCGGGAGTTCTGGATGACCATCACGATGCCGGCGTTGATGATGGCCAGCGCGATGCACAGGCTGATGAAGGTGCCGACCGCGGAGTTGCTCCAGGCGGTGACCATGCCGGAGATGTCACCGGAGGCCAGGGTCTGCAGGTCGGGGGCGCCCATGGTGATGGCGGCGACCGGGATCAGGATGATGGCGCTGGAGAGGCCGAGCGTCCACAGCACGGTGCGCGAGACGGTGCGGCGCGGGTTCTCCAGCTCCTCGGACAGGTAGACGGCGGTGGAGAAGCCCTGGGTGACGAAGAGGGCGATGCCGAGCGCGCCGATGATGGCGCCGATGCCGACCGGGCTGACGGCGCCGCCGTCCCCGGCGACCACGCCGTGCAGCAGGCTGGGGTGGCCGGGGTTGCTGTGGGTGAAGCCGAGCACCGAGACGACGCCCGCGGCGACGACCTCCAGGACCAGGAAGATGCCGGTGATCCAGGCGTTGGCCCGCAGGTCGAGCAGGCCGGCCAGGGTGGCGGCCAGCATGACCGCGGCGCCGGCGATCGGCTTGTCGACGTGGAGGACGGGCGCCAGGTAGTCGGCGGTGCCGAGGGCGATGACCGACGGGACGATCATCACCACGATGAGCGACTGGATGAAGACCAGCCAGCCCGCGAGCCGTCCGGCCAGGGTGCCGACCATCGCGTACTCGCCGCCGGCGCTGGGGATCAGGGTGCCGAGCTCGGAGTAGCAGAACGCGACCGCGATGCAGAGCACCGAGCCGATGGCGATGGCCATGGCGGTGGCGCTGCCGATGCTGGAGAACAGCTCCGGCACGATCACGAAGAGCGTCGAGGCCGGGGTGACGCAGGACAGCGTGAGCAGTGTGCCGCCCACGACGCCGATCGAGCGCTTGAGCTGCTGGGGCGCGGCTGCCTCGGCCGTCGTGGCGGCTACGGTCTGTGGCGGGCGAAGCGTGTCGGTCATGTGGCTTCCGATCGACTCTGAGCGGTCCTTGGAATGGGAGCGGTATCGCCTCCGCCGGCTGGTTGCTCGGGTCTGTTCCGGTCGCTCCCGGGCCGCAATGGAACCTTGGGCGTATTGATCGCGTCAACGCCGGAACTGCTTCGGAATTCGTTGCGGTGGAGCGCATAAACATGCGATCTGATGATCACGTGGTGTCATCGCGCGGTTTGTCCGACTTGTTGCCTCGACCGCATCAAGGATGAATCGAAGGTGAACATCGCACTGCAGGCCACTATTCGAAGGTGCCGATCCGGCTGGACGGCGCTACGTTCAGGTGCCTCCGAGCGGCAGGGCAGCTCCAGGGTCGGGTACGGGAACCGCAGCCCTGGCCCGGAAAGTGCTAGGTAACGTTTCAGCACCTGGGACGGCGAAGGGGTCGGACTCCCGGGAGTCCGACCCCTTCGATCACGGTCCGTAGCGGACGGCGCGGTCACGCCACCGGCAGCCAGCCCGTCTGGACCATCTGCCCGTTGGTCGCGCGGCGTGACACGTAGACGCCGCGGCCCGGCGGCAGCGCCTGCGGCTTGACCGTGCCCAGCAGTGCGCCCTCGTCCCGGTTGCCGGAGAGGATCACGCCCTGCCCGCCCAGCTCGCGCATCCGCTGCAGCACCGGCTCGTACAGCGAGCGCCCGGCGCCGCCCGCGCTGCGGGCCACGATCACCCGCAGGCCGATGTCCCGGGCGAACGGCAGGAACTCGGCCAGCGGTGCCAACGGGTTGCCCGAGCTGGTCGCGACCAGCTCGTAGTCGTCGACGACGACGAACATGTCCTTGCCGCTGTACCAGCTGCGGTTGCGCAGCTGCTCGGCGGTCACGTCCGGGCCGGGCAGTCGGCGGGCGCAGGCCCCGCGCAGCATGTCCACGACGGCCGACATGGCCGGCTGTGCCGCCGCGTACTCCACCAGGTACTCCGGCGGCACGGTGCCCAGCAGTGCGCGCCGGTAGTCGCCGACCACGATGCCCGCCTGCTCCGGCGTGTAGCGCTCGGTGATCTGCTTGACCAGCATGCGCAGCAGTGCCGACTTCCCCGACTCGGTGTCGCCGAAAACGATGAACAGCGGGTCGGTCTCGAAGTTGACGAACACCGGTGCCAGTTCGGCCTCGTCCACGCCGAAGGAGATGCCGCGCTCGGGGTGCTCGAAGCCCTTCGGCAGCGAGTCGCCGTCCAGCATGGCCGGCAGCATGCGCACCTGCGGGGCGCGCGGGCCGGTCCAGGCGCCGTCGATCGCGCTGACCAGCCCGGCCACGCCGTCCTGCAGGTCCTCCACCGAGGAGGAGCCGTCCAGGCGCGGCAGTCCGGACAGGAAGTGCAGCCGCTCCGCGGTGACGCCGCGACCGGCCAGCGGCGGGACGTTCTGCGCCACCCGGCGGTCCACCTCGGACTCCATCGCGTCACCGAGCTTCAGCTCGATGCGGTTCTGCAACAGGTCCTTCAGCGCCGGACGGACCTCCGCGTAGCGGGTCGCGGTGATGACCAGGTGAACGCCGTAGCCGAGGCCGCGCTGGGCGATGTCGCCGATGATCGGCTCCAGCGCCTCGAACTCCTGCTTGAAGGTGTTCCAGCCGTCGATCACCAGGAACACGTCGCCGAAGGCCTCGTTGGGCAGCTGCCCGGCCGCCCGGCGGGCCCGGTACGTCCCGATGGTGTCGATCCCGGCCGTCCGGAACAGCTCCTCGCGCCGGTTCATTACCCCGTGCACCTCGGAGACCATCCGGCGCACCTTGTCCACGTCCAGACGCCCGGCCACCCCGCCGACGTGCGGCAGCCCGGTCAGCGACTGGAAACTGCCCGCGCCGAAGTCCAGCAGGTAGAACTGCACCTCGCGCGGGGTGTGGGTGACGCCGAAGGAGGCGACCGCGGTGCGCACCACGGTCGACTTGCCCGAGCGCGGGCCGCCCACGATCAGACCGTGGCCGGCCGCCCCCGCGTAGTCGACCTCCAGGATGTCGGTCTTCTGCTCGCGCGGCTTGTCCACGACGCCGATCGGCGTCCGCAGCCGGCCGCCCGGGTAGCCCGGTGCGGTCAGCCCGCGCTCCGGGATGACCTGCAGCGGCGGCAGCAGGTGGTCGATGCTCGGCGCCTCGTCCAACGGCGGCAGCCACACCTGGTGGGCGGCCGGGCCCTGGCCCGCCATCCGCTGGACGAACACGTCCAGCACGGTGTCCACCAGCGCGTCGTCCTGCTCCGGCGCCTGCGGGGCCTCCTCCGCCACCGGGTCCGGCAGGTCCACGTAGGCCGCGGTGAACTCCACCGGGTGGGCGTTCACCCGCAGTCCGCCGGTCGACCGCTGCTGCCCCGGCGCCCGGTACGGCCCCGAGACGTACGCGGCCTTGAACCGGTCCATCACGTCCTCGCCGAACTTCAGGTAGCCGACACCCGGCACCGGCGGCAGGTGGTACGCGTCCGGCACGCCGATCGCCGCCCGGGACTCGGCCGCCGAGAAGGTGCGCAGACCGATCCGGTACGAGAGGTAGGTGTCCAGGCCGCGCAGCTTGCCCTCCTCCAGACGCTGCGAAGCCAGCAGCAGGTGCACACCCAGCGATCGGCCGATGCGGCCGATCTGGATGAACATCTCGATGAAGTCCGGCTTGGCGGTGAGGAGTTCGGAGAACTCGTCGATGATCAGCACCAGCGAGGGCAGCGGGTCCAGCGCCGCGCCAGCGGCCCGGGCCCGCTCGTACTCGTGGATGTTGGCGTAGTTGCCGGAGCGGTGCAGCAGCTCCTGGCGGCGCTGCAGCTCGCCCTCGATCGCGTCGCGCATGCGGTCGACCAGGGTGAGCTCGCCCTCCAGGTTGGTGATCACGGCGGAGGTGTGCGGCATGTCCGCCATGCCGGAGAAGGTGGCACCACCCTTGAAGTCCGCGAGCACGAAGTTCAGCGTCTCCGAGGAGTGGGTCATCGCCAGTGCGAGCACCAGCGTGCGCAGCAGCTCCGACTTGCCGGAACCGGTCGCGCCGACGCACAGGCCGTGCGGGCCCATGCCCTCCAGCGCGGCCTCCTTGATGTCCAGGTAGACCTGCTCGCCGTTGGCGCCGACGCCGATCGGCACCCGCAGCCGCTCGTGCTGGGGGCGGGTGCGCCAGCTGCGGCTCACGTCGAAGGAGCCCGGGTCGCCCGAGTTCATCAGGTCGGTGAAGTCCAGGTTGGACAGCAACGGCTCGTCGTCGCCGCCGGCCGAGATCCGGTACGGCGCCAACTGCCGCGCCAGCGCCTCGGACTGCCAGACCGAGAGCAGGTCCGGTTTGCCGGTGTAGGTCGCGCCGGAGGCGGAACGCAGCACCAGTTCCTCGGAGTTGACCGTCACCATCAGGTGCCCGCTGGGCTCGTCCACGTCACCCGGGACGACCTCGATGACGGTCACCCCCTGGACGCCCTCGGCGCCGGCCAGCACCGAGTCGTGCGGCACCCCGGCGCCGTCCATGATCACCACGATGTGCGGCTGGTCCGCCGCGGGCGCGGCGTCCCGGACGAACCGCTGGCGGCCGGCCAGCTCGTCCTGCAGCAGGAACTCCAGGTCGCCCAGGTCGGTGGCGAACAGCCGGCGCGAGCCCGCGCCGTCGGCCTCCTTGCGGTGCTGGTTGTGCGGCAGCCACTTGGTCCAGCCCCACTCCTCGGCCGCGCCGGGCGCCGCCGCGACCGCGACCACCAGGTCGTCCGGCGAGTGCAGGGTGGTCAACTGGGCGATCATCGCGCGCACGTTGCCGTACACCGAGTCCGGGTCGCCGCACACCGTGATGTGGTAGAAGGCCCGCAGCGACACCGCCAGCGGCAGGTCCTGCAGGGTGCCGTGCGCCTTCAGGAAGGAGTGCATCGCGGCCGCCGACAGCGGCTCCAGCTCATCCATCGGCGCGGTCTGCGGTGCCACCAGCGGGGTCGACAGCTGCACCGGCCCGAGGCCCACCCGGATCTGCGCGAAGTCGCCGTCCGCGGTCCGCCTCTCCCACAGTCGCCGGCCGTCCTCGACGATCGACCACAGCTGGTCCGGCGCCGGGTTCAGGAACAGCAGCGCGCCGCGCTGGCTCTCCGCCGTGCGGCGCACCTGACGGCGCGTCTGCTGCAGGTACTTGAGGTAGTCGCGCCGCTCGTCCGCCATCGCGGTCGAGCCGCCCTTGCGGGCCCGCACGATCTGGGCCAGCACCATGCCGACCGTCGAGGCGATCATCAGACCGCCCATGATCTTCATCGGGGCGGCCGCACCGGGCGAGAAAAAGAACACCGCCGAACCGCCCATGCCGAGCATCGGCAGGATGCTCATCAGCCAGTCCTCGCCGCCCTGCCGGGGCAGCTCGGGCGGAGTCACCAGCTCCACCGGCTCGTCCGGCACCGTCGGCGGGTAGGCCCTGGCCGGTCGCTTGACCGTGATCACACCCATGCGTCATCCACCCCGCGGCGTCGATCGATCACTTCGGCATCAGCCCTCACGCGACTGCGTACGGCCCGTACGGGATGTTGTGGCTGAGGACGCCCCACACAGCGCAGCCCCCGTACTACCTTGCGCAGGCGCCGATCCTACATAGGGGCGAGATCCGGCCCCGGCCGCCCCCGCACCGTGCACCGCCCCGCAGCGGCGCCGGGCACGAACCGAACGGGTAGGGTAACGCCGCGCCAACTCGCGGCCCGGTCGGGCCGGTTCCACAGCCACACCGCGCGCGGCCGTGCCGCGGCACCGTCAACAAGGGGGAGCGCCAGTGCGTCGAAGGATCGAGGTGCAGCTCATGAGTGAGCTCATCATCGAAGGGCGCGTGTTGCACGAAGTGCCTGCCGAGCGGAGCGAGGCGGGCGCATGAGTTCTGCCGCTGCCACCGGTTACTGCCGGGTGACCGTCGTCGCCCCGGACCGCAAGATCGACGTCGCCCTGCCCGAGGACGTCCCGCTCGCGGACGTCTACCCCGAGGTGCTGCGGCTGGCCAAGCAGAGCCAGCCCGAGGGCACCCCCACCGGCTTCCACCTGGTCCGCCGCGACGGCACCGTGCTCGACAGCAGCCTGCCGCTGGGCGCCCAGCAGGTCCGTGACGGCGACCTGCTCGCGCTGCGCCCCTTCGCCGAGTCCCTCCCGCCGGCCGTCTACGACGACGTCGCGGACGCCATCGCCAGCGCCGTCGAGGCCGACCGCCGGTTCTGGACCGTCGACCTCATGCGCGGCTTCGGCCTGATCGGCGCCGGGGTGCTGCTCACCCTGCTCGGTTTCGCGCTCTGGTTCTCCGACGTCCGCCACGACATGCACGGCCTGCCCGGCATCCTGGCCGGCGTCACCGCCGTCGTGCTCACCGCGCTCGCCGGGGTGCGCGCCCGGGTCTACCAGGACGCCCACTCCGCCCTCGCGCTCGGCCTCGGCGCCCTGCCGCACGCCATGATCGGCGGCAGCGGCATCCTCGCCGTCGCCCACAAGTGGGACGGGCCCGGCCGGCTCCAGTTCCTGACCGGCTGCGTCGCCGTGCTGGTGGTCTCCGTGCTGCTGGCCGGGCTGCTGCCGGAGAAGGACGCGGCGTTCGTCGCCGCCGCCTTCGTCGCCGTCGCCGGCTCGCTCGCCACCTTCACCGCCGTGCTGATGCCGGACACCGCGGCCGGGAACATCGCCGCCGTCACCGGTGTCGCGGCCGTCGCCGCGGTCGGCTTCCTGCCCAGCCTCTCCGCCCGCTTCGCCCGGCTGCCGGTCGGCTTCAGCGCCCCCGGCCAGACCCGCACGCGCAGCCGGGACTACGACGAGGAGGCCGAGCGCGCCGAGGCGGTCCAGTACGAGAAGATCGCCCACCAGGCCCGCCGCGGCCACGAGGTGCTGGTCGGCCTGGTCGGCGGCTGCGCCGCGGTCGTGGTCGGCGCCTGCGCCGTCCTGGCCTTCACCGACCGGACCTTCCCCGAGCTGCTCGCGCTCGCCCTGGGCATCGCCACCATGCTGCGCGCCCGGCTGTTCCGCTACACCGCACAGGTCCTCAGCCTCACCGTCGCGGGCCTGCTGGGCCTGTGCCTGTTGATCGTCGGGCTGTCCCTGCACACCCCGCAGTTCTTCCTGCGTGCGGCCGGCTCCACCACCGAGCTCGACCTGCGCACCATCTGGCTGGGCGCCTCGATCGCCTTCGGCGCGGCGCTGCTCACCGCGATCGCCCTGGTGGTGCCCCGGCTCGGCGTCTCCCCGTTCTGGGGGCGCATCCTGGACCTGGTCGACAGCCTCACCCTGATGTCCCTGGTCCCGCTGGCGCTCGCCGTCCTGAACATCTACCGGCTGGTCCGCGGCGCCACCGGCTGAGCCGGGGCCCGTACCACCCGACAGTGCCTCCCGTCAGGCCCGCCGACCGGCCGGGTGGGAGGCACTGGTACGCTTGGCCTTTGAGCGTAGCCGTGCGCCCTCTCCAGGGTCGGTCGCAGACCGTCGGCCGCGCTCCGTCACGACACCGAGTTCTCACAGAGTCCTGTGTTGTCGACCAGGACCGCTCGGTAAGACCTTGAAGGAGTTGCAGTGGCTCTCGCCTCTGACGTCAAGAAGCAGATCATGGCCGAGTTCGGCACCAAGGAGGGCGACACCGGCTCCCCCGAGGTCCAGGTGGCCATGCTGTCCCGTCGCATCTCGGACCTGACCGAGCACCTCAAGACCCACAAGCACGACCACCACTCGCGTCGTGGCCTGCTGATCCTGGTCGGCCAGCGCCGCCGCCTGCTCCAGTACCTGGCCAAGAAGGACATCGAGCGCTTCCGTACGCTCGTCGACCGCCTGGGCATCCGCCGCGGTGCCGCCGGCGGCGCCCGCTGAGAACGCCGCTCGGGGCGGCTCCCCACACCGGGGAGCCGCCCCTCGCGCGTATGCCGCGGCGGTTGAAACCGCGGCGCCCGGACATAACAACTCGCGCGCACCTCCCCAGGTGGCCGAGGATTGCACCGTAGGGTTGTGGGCATGCCGGGTGATGGCGCACCAGCGCGCCACCCGGGCAGAAGGACCCGACCCCCCGCGGGACGAAGGCTTCAAACGGAAGCCGCCCGCATCCGAGAGAGCGTCCAGACGCGGACCGCCCGTCCCGGCCCGGCAGCCGTGAGGCGCCGGTCCTCGGTAGTGGCCCCCGGAACCCCCGCAGCCGAGCGGGGCACCCCGGAGGCTTCGATCGAAGACCGGCCCGACTGCCGCCCTCCCTGGTAGGAGGGCCCAGGGGCCAACCCGAGGCAGTGCGCGGGGACGCTCTCCCGGAGACGTACGAAAGAGGAGATCTTCCAGGTGGAAGAGAACGTGTTCTACGCCGAAGCCGTGATCGACAACGGTTCCTTCGGCACCCGTACCATCCGCTTCGAGACCGGCCGTCTGGCCCGTCAGGCCGCCGGCTCCGCCGTGGCCTACCTGGACGACGACACCATGGTGCTGTCGGCCACCAGCGCGTCCAAGCAGCCGAAGGAGCACTTCGACTTCTTCCCGCTGACGGTGGACGTCGAGGAGCGGATGTACGCCGCGGGCCGCATCCCCGGCTCGTTCTTCCGTCGCGAGGGCCGGCCCTCCGAGGACGCGATCCTCACCTGCCGCCTGATCGACCGCCCGCTGCGCCCGTCCTTCGTCAAGGGCCTGCGCAACGAGGTCCAGGTCGTCTGCACCGTGATGGCGCTCAACCCCGACCACCTGTACGACGTGGTCGCCATCAACGCCGCCTCCGCCTCCACCCAGCTGGCGGGCCTGCCGTTCTCCGGCCCGATCGGTGGCGTGCGCGTCGCGCTGATCAACGGCCAGTGGGTGGCCTTCCCGACCCACTCCGAGCTGGAGTCGGCCGTCTTCGACATGGTCGTCGCCGGTCGCGTCCTGCCGGACGGCGACGTCGCGATCATGATGGTCGAGGCCGAGGCCACCGACAAGACCATCAAGCTGGTCGAGGGCGGCGCCGAGGCGCCGACCGAGGAGGTCGTGGCCGCAGGTCTCGACGCCGCCAAGCCGTTCATCAAGGTGCTGTGCGCCGCGCAGTCGCAGCTGGCCGCCCAGGCCGCGAAGCCGACCGCCGAGTTCCCGGTCTTCCTGGACTACCAGGACGACGTCCTCGCCGCGCTGACCGCCGCCGTCAAGGACGAGCTGGCCCAGGCCCTCACCATCCCGGGCAAGCAGGAGCGCAACAACGAGCTGGACCGCGTCAAGGCGGTCGCGGCCGAGAAGCTGCTCCCCGAGTTCGAGGGTCGCGAGAAGGAGATCAGCGCCGCCTACAACGCGCTGACCAAGAAGATCGTCCGCGAGCGCGTCATCAAGGACAAGGTCCGCATCGACGGCCGCGGTGTCACTGACATCCGCACCCTGGCCGCCGAGGTCGAGGCCATCCCGCGCGTCCACGGCTCGGCCCTGTTCGAGCGCGGTGAGACCCAGATCCTGGGTGTCACCACGCTGAACATGCTGCGCATGGAGCAGCAGCTGGACACGCTCTCCCCGGAGACGCGTCGCCGCTACATGCACAACTACAACTTCCCGCCGTACTCGGTCGGCGAGACCGGCCGCGTGGGCTCGCCCAAGCGCCGCGAGATCGGCCACGGCGCCCTGGCCGAGCGCGCCATCCTGCCGGTGCTGCCCTCCCGCGAGGAGTTCCCGTACGCCATCCGTCAGGTCTCCGAGGCGCTCGGTTCCAACGGCTCCACCTCGATGGGCTCGGTCTGCGCCTCGACCATGTCGCTGCTGAACGCCGGTGTGCCGCTGAAGGCCGCCGTCGCCGGCATCGCCATGGGCCTGATCTCGCAGGAGATCGACGGTGAGACCCACTACGTCGCGCTGACCGACATCCTGGGCGCCGAGGACGCGTACGGCGACATGGACTTCAAGGTCGCCGGTACCCGCAACTTCATCACCGCGCTGCAGCTGGACACCAAGCTCAACGGCATCCCGGCCTCGGTGCTGGCCGCCGCGCTGAAGCAGGCGCGCGACGCCCGCCTGCACATCCTCGACGTGATGAACGAGGCCATCGACTCCCCGGACGAGATGTCCCCGAACGCGCCGCGCATCATCACCATCAAGATCCCGGTGGACAAGATCGGCGAGGTCATCGGCCCCAAGGGCAAGATGATCAACCAGATCCAGGAGGACACCGGCGCCGAGATCACGATCGAGGACGACGGCACCATCTACATCGGTGCCGCCGACGGCCCGGCCGCCGAGGCCGCCCGCACCACGATCAACCAGATCGCCAACCCGACCATGCCGGAGGTCGGCGAACGCTACCTGGGCACCGTGGTCAAGACCACGACGTTCGGCGCGTTCGTCTCGCTCATGCCGGGCAAGGACGGCCTGCTGCACATCTCGCAGATCCGCAAGCTGGCCGGCGGCAAGCGCGTGGAGAACGTCGAGGACGTCCTGGGCGTCGGCGCCAAGGTGCAGGTCGAGATCGCCGAGATCGACCCGCGCGGCAAGCTCTCCCTGATCCCGGTCATCGAGGGCGAGGAGGGCGGCGAGGCCGCTTCCGAGTGAAGCGCCGCTAGCTGACCCTTGCGGCCCGTACGCCTCCCGGCGTGCGGGCCGCGCCCTGTTGTCCACGCGTTCGTCCGTACGTGCCTCTTCCACGTACGTTTTGTCTGGAGGTATCCACCGTGGCCCAGGCCCCGGCGGTAAAGCAGCGACCCGGCACCACCCGGACCTTGCTCAAGGGCGTCGACGGCGTCGGCACGGTGCGCCGCACCGTCCTGCCCGGCGGCCTGCGGGTCGTCACCGAGACCCTGCCGACGGTGCGCTCCGCGACCTTCGGCATCTGGGTCGGCGTCGGCTCGCGGGACGAGACCCCGCAGCTCAACGGCGCGACCCACTACCTGGAGCACCTGCTCTTCAAGGGCACCGAGCGGCGCAGCGCGCTGGACATCTCGGCCGCCCTGGACGCGGTCGGCGGCGAGATGAACGCCTTCACCGCGAAGGAGAACACCTGCTACTACGCCCGGGTCCTGGACACCGACCTGCCGCTGGCCATCGACGTGGTCTGCGACATGCTCACCGGCTCGCTGATCCGCACCGAGGACGTGGAGGCCGAGCGCGGCGTCATCCTGGAAGAGATGGCGATGGCCGAGGACGATCCGGGCGACGTGGTCCACGACCTGTTCGCCAAGGTGATCTACGGCAGCGGCCCGCTCGGCCGCCCGATCCTCGGCACCCAGGAGACCATCAAGGAGCTCACCCGGGACCAGATCGCCGGCTTCTACCACCGCCGCTACCGCCCGGAGCACCTGGTCGTCGCCGCGGCCGGCAACCTGGACCACCGCAAGGTGGTCAAGCAGGTCGAGCTGGCCTTCGCCCCGGTGCTGGCCCGCTCGGCCGCCGCGCCCGCCGAGGCCCGCCGCGGTGTCAAGGCGCTGCGCACGGCCGGCAAGGTCGAGGTGCTCAACCGCTCCACCGAGCAGGCCCACCTGGTGCTGGGCGTGCCCGGGGTGCCCCGGCACGACGAGCGCCGCTGGGCGATGGGCGTGCTCAACGCGGCCCTGGGCGGCGGGATGAGCTCCCGGCTGTTCCAGGAGATCCGGGAGAAGCGCGGCCTGGCGTACTCGGTCTACTCGTACTCGTCCTCGTACGCGGACAGCGGCCTGTTCGGCATCTACGCCGGCTGCCAGCCCAAGCGGGTCGAGGAGGTGCTCAGGATCTGCCGCGCGGAACTGGCCAAGGTGGTCGCCGAGGGCATCACCGAGGAGGAGCTGCACCGCGCGATCGGCCAGCTCTCCGGCTCCACCGTGCTCGGCATGGAGGACACCGGCTCGCTGATGAACCGGATCGGCAAGGCCGAGCTCAGCTACGGGCACCACCTGTCGGTGGACGACATGCTGGAGCGGATCGCGGCCGTGACCCTGGACGACGTCCACGCGGTCGCCCGTGATGTGCTGGGCGCGTACCGGCCGTCGCTGGCGCTGATCGGCCCGGTCAACGACAAGCGGGCCGCCAAGCTCGCCGATCTGCTGGTCTGAGATTGCCCGGCCTGAGTTTGCCCGGTCTGAGTTTGCTGGTGAGAGGACTTTCGCTATGACGCTGCGTGTCGCCGTGATCGGCGCCAAGGGCCGGATCGGCTCCGAGGCGGTCAAGGCCGTCGAGGCCGCGCCGGACCTGGAGCTGGTGGCCACCCTCGGCCGCGATTCCAAGCTGGAGGAGCTGACCGGGGCCGGGGCCGAGGTCGCCGTCGAGCTGACCCACCCGGACTCGGTGATGGGCAACCTGGACTACTGCCTGCACCACGGCATCCACGTGGTCACCGGCACCACCGGTTGGACGGACGAGCGGCTCGCCACCGTCCGCGGCTGGCTGGACCAGGCTCCGGAGCTCGGCCTGCTGATCGCGCCGAACTTCTCCATCGGCGCGATCCTCGGGATGAAGTTCTCGCAGATCGCCGCCCGGTACTTCGAGTCGGTCGAGGTGGTCGAGCTGCACCACGACCGCAAGGCCGACGCCCCCAGCGGCACCGCCACCCGCACCGCCCAGCTGATCGCCGCCGCCCGCGCCGAGGCCGGCCGCCCCCCGCAGCAGGACCCGACCACCCACAGCCTGCCCGGCGCCCGCGGCGCCGACGTGGACGGGGTGCCGGTGCACGCGGTACGGCTGCGCGGCCTGCTCGCCCACCAGCAGGTGATGTTCGGCGACACCGGCGAGACGCTCACCATCCGGCATGACTCGCTGCACCACAGCAGCTTCATGCCGGGCATCCTGCTGGGCGCGCGCAAGGTCGTCGAGACGCCGGGGTTGACCTTCGGCCTCGAACACTTCCTGGACCTGTGAGCCCGCGATGACCTCTCGTACCGGTTTCTTCGTCCTGTCCGGCGTGCTGCTGATGGTCGCCCTGTTCTGCGTGGGGGAGGGCGTCCAGCTGGTCGCCACTGGCAAGCCGCTCGGCATCGGCATCGGCGTCTGTGCCTTCGTCATCCCGGTGATCGGCGTCTGGTTCCTGCGCCAGACCGTCCGCTTCGGCCGGTCCAGCGAGCAGCTCGCCCGCGAGCTGGAGGCCGAGGGCGGCCTGCCGGTGGACGAGCTGAAGCGCACCACCGGCGGGCGGATCGACCGTGCCTCGGCCGACGCGGTGTTCGCCCGCCGCCAGGCTGAGGCGGAGGCCTCGCCGGGCGACTGGCGGGTCTGGTTCCGCCTCGCCGTGGCCTACGCCGACGCCGGCGACACCCCGCGCGCCCGTAAGACCATGCAGCACGCCATCAAGCTGCACAGCACCGAACCCGCAAGGAGTAACGCGTGAGCGACGAACCGACGGCCCCCAGCTTCCGCAGCGAGGTGACGGTGGAGCTGGTCCGCAGCGCCGCCG
This sequence comes from Kitasatospora sp. NPDC001159, assembly GCF_053598235.1. Classification (NCBI taxonomy): domain Bacteria; kingdom Bacillati; phylum Actinomycetota; class Actinomycetes; order Kitasatosporales; family Streptomycetaceae; genus Kitasatospora; species Kitasatospora sp. NPDC001159. The sequence goes on along the minus strand of NZ_JBSFJV010000095.1, from coordinate 3,929 downwards.
CCGACTCGGACGTCATCTGGGCGGCCCGGGTCTCGACCGCGGGGGAGCAGTCCCTGGAGGCGCTCCAGCAGGACCCGGAGAAGTCCAAGGGCCTGATCAACTTCCTGATGCGGGACCGGCACGGCACGCCGTTCGAGCACAACTCGATGACCTTCTTCATCAGTGCGCCGATCTTCGTGTTCCGCGAGTTCCACCGGCACCGCAGCGGCTGGTCGTACAACGAGGAGTCCGGCCGCTACCGCGAGCTGCAGCCGGTCTTCTACGTCCCCGGCGAGGACCGCAAGCTGGTCCAGGAGGGCCGCCCGGGCAAGTATGAGTTCACCGAGGGCACCCCGGAGCAGCACAAGACCACTGCCGAGGCGATGGAGGCCGCGTACCGCGAGTCGTACGCCCGCTACCAGGAGATGCTGGCGGCCGGCGTGGCCCGCGAGGTGGCCCGTGCGGTGCTGCCGGTCGGCCTGTTCTCCTCGATGTACGCGACCTGCAACGCGCGCTCGCTGATGCACTTCCTCTCGCTGCGCACCCGGCGGGAGAACTCGGCGGTGCCGTCCTTCCCGCAGCGCGAGATCGAGATGGTCGCCGAGCAGATGGAGGAGCAGTGGGCCCGGCTCATGCCGCTCACCCATGCGGCTTTTGAGAAGCACGGCCGAGTCGCCCCCTGACCTGGGACGACAGGCATATGGGCAGAGTGTCGGGCATGTCTGGATTGCGGCTTTTCTAGCCGCTCCCTAAATTCGTGACCACGGATTCCGGTGCTGCCCGAACCCCCGAGCGGGCAGCACCGGAATCCCATCTCTTGGGCCCTTGACCTGCTACACCTGTCCGAACCCTGGACCGGCATGGGCACCGCCCCACCGCCTACGAGTAGCTTTGGACGCATGGCTCCGACCTCCACCCCCCAGACGCCGTTCGGCCGGGTGCTGACCGCGATGGTCACCCCGTTCACCGCCGACGGCGGACTCGACATCGACGGCGCCCAGCGCCTCGCCACGCACCTCGTCGACTCCGGGAACGACGGCCTCGTCGTCAACGGCACCACCGGTGAGTCCCCGACCACTAGCGACGCCGAGAAGGCCCAGCTCGTCCGCGCCGTGGTGGAGGCGGTCGGGGACCGTGCCCACGTGGTGGCCGGCGTCGGCACCAACGACACCCACCACAGCGTCGAGCTGGCCCGCCAGGCGGAAGCCGCCGGGGCGCACGGGCTGCTGGTGGTCACGCCGTACTACAACAAGCCCCCGCAGGAGGGCCTGTACCGGCACTTCACCCGGGTCGCCGACGCCACCGGCCTGCCGGTCATGACGTACGACATCCCGGGCCGCAGCGGGGTCGCGCTGAGCCACGAGACGCTGGTCCGGCTCGGCGAGCACCCGCGGATCGTCGCCAACAAGGACGCCAAGGGCGACCTCGGCGCCGCGGCCTGGGCGATCGCCCGCTCCGACCTCGCCTGGTACTCCGGCGACGACATCCTCAACCTGCCGCTGCTGTCGGTCGGAGCCGTCGGCGTGGTCAGCGTCGTCGGGCACGTGGTCGCCGGTGAGCTGAAGGCGATGATCGAGGCCTACCTGGCGGGCGATGTGGCCAAGGCCACCGCGGTCCACCAGAGCCTGCTGCCCGTGTTCACGGGTATGTTCCGCACCCAGGGCGTGATCCTCTCCAAGGCCGCGCTGGACCTCCAGGGCCTGCCGGCCGGCCCGCTGCGGCTGCCGCTGGTCGGCGCGACGCCCGAGGAGATCGACCGATTGAAGCAGGATCTCGCCGCCGGCGGGGTACACCTCTAGCAGACACAGACGTGCGCGCCCCGGCTCGCCGGGCCCTCACGGGTCCGCCGCTGGACCGGACCGAAGGCGCGAGAGCACAGACCCAGTAGGAAAACGACACTGAGTACGCACGCCATATGTCTCCAGGGGGAGGACCCCGGACATATGGCGTGCGTCGTGAGGAGAGTCTTTTGAGCCACCCGCACCCCGAGCTCGGCGCGCCCCCGGCACTGAAGGAGGGCGCCCTCCGTATCACTCCGCTCGGCGGCCTCGGCGAGATCGGCCGCAACATGACGGTCCTCGAGTACGGGGACCGCATCCTGATCGTCGACTGCGGAGTCCTCTTCCCCGAGGACGAGCAGCCCGGCGTGGACCTGATCCTCCCGGACTTCAGCTACATCCGGGACCGCCTCGACAAGGTCGACGGCATCATCCTCACCCACGGGCACGAGGACCACATCGGCGCCGTCCCCTTCCTCCTGCGGGAGAACCCGGACATCCCGCTGATCGGTTCGAAGCTGACCCTGGCCCTGATCGAGGCCAAGCTCGCCGAGCACCGCATCCGCCCGTACGTGCTGGAGGTCAAGGAGGGCGAGCGCGAGCGCATCGGCCCCTTCGACTGCGAGTTCATCGCGGTCAACCACTCCATCCCGGACGCCCTCGCGGTGGCGGTCCGCACCCCTGCCGGCATGGTCGTGGCCACCGGCGACTTCAAGATGGACCAGCTGCCGCTGGACGGTCGACTGACCGACCTGCCGACCTTCGCCAAGCTGGCGGAGGAGGGCATGGACCTGCTGCTGGTGGACTCCACCAATGCCGAGGTCCCCGGCTTCATCCCGCACGAGCGGGACATCTCGGCCGCGCTGCGAAACGTTTTCGCGAACGCCGAGAAGCGCATCATCGTCGCCTCCTTCGCCAGCCACGTGCACCGCATCCAGCAGGTGCTGGACGCCGCGCACGAGTACAAGCGCAAGGTCGCCTTCGTCGGCCGCTCGATGGTCCGCAACATGGGCATCGCCCGTGACCTCGGGTACCTGAAGGTCCCCGGCAACATGGTCGTCGACGTCAAGCAGCTCGACGACCTGCCGGACAAGGAGGTCGTGCTGATCTGCACCGGCTCGCAGGGCGAGCCGATGGCGGCGCTGTCCCGGATGGCCAACCGCGACCACCAGATCCGCATCGTCGAGGGCGACACCGTCGTCCTGGCGTCCTCGCTCATCCCGGGCAACGAGAACGCCGTCTACCGCGTGATCAACGGCCTGACCCGCTGGGGGGCCAAGGTCGTGCACAAGGGCAACGCCAAGGTGCACGTCTCCGGCCACGCCTCGGCCGGCGAGCTGCTCTACTTCTTCAACATCTGCAAGCCGCGCAACCTGATGCCGGTCCACGGCGAGTGGCGCCACCTGCGGGCCGCCGCCGAGCTGGGAGTCGCCACCGGTGTGCCGCGCAACCGCGTGGTCATCGCCGAGGACGGCGTCTGCGTGGACCTGGAGGGCGGCGTCGCCCGGATCGTCGGCAAGGTGCAGGCGGGCTACGTCTACGTGGACGGCGCCTCGGTCGGCGACATCAGCGAGGCCTCGCTCAAGGACCGCAAGATCCTCGGCGAGGAGGGCTTCATCTCGGTCTTCGTCGCGGTCGATTCGACCAACGGCAAGATCGTCGGTGGCCCGACCATCCAGGCCCGCGGTTCCGGCATCGAGGACAGCGCCTTCGTCCCCGTGGCCTCCAAGCTCCAGGAGGCCCTGGACCGCTCGGCCAGCGACGGCGTGCTGGAGCCCCGCCAGGTGCAGCAGCTGGTCCGCCGGACCATCGGCAAGTGGGTCGCGGACAACTACCGCCGCCGGCCGATGATCCTGCCGGTCGTGGTCGAGGTCTGAGCCTCCTCCGGCCCCTGCTGAGGCTGGTTTGACGTGGGGCGACCCGGTGCGTAATGTTCTCCGGGTTGCCCCACGGGACGAGCCCCAAGGAAGCCCTCGAATCTGAATTCGAGAACGACCGGGAAAACGGACCGAGAAACTCTGATAGAGTTCGGGAGCGCCGAAAGGCGAAAGCAAAGTCAGATAAATGAAACTCCGGAAAACGGAGCGGAAAACATCTGATAAGCTGGAAACACGAAAGAACGAAGCGCCCGGAGGGCCCGCTGGAAGGCGGTCCGAAGGAAGTGTCCGTTCC